>JANPIG010000301.1:0-3412 GCA_031424875.1 Cytophagales bacterium | reverse complement strand
ATTTTATTTGAGGCACTTTTGTAGCACTGGAATCTGTTCTGTGAATCTTCGTCTGATTCACAGAACAGATTCCCCTGCTACGTTTTGTGCTACAAACCTGCCAAAAGACCTTCAACCATTACCTCAATATCAACTTGATTATTATAAACATTTGGCGAAATTCTGATGGCTTCACCTCTATACGAAATCACTACATTTCGCTTCTTCATTTCAGCTTGAATTTTGTTTACATCTGCACCCGCTGGCAAGCGTAAACCCACTAAATGATTTGCTCGAAATGGCTCATTTTCAATCCAGAAACCTTTTTGTTGAAGCATTTTCAAAGGTTCTTCCAAAAGATTTTTACAGTAATTCTGAATATGATCAATGCCCCAATCCAATAATTGTGTGAGGGCCGCTACCATCATTGGATTCAAAATAAAATTACTTCTTTCTCCTACATTATAACGATCAGCTTTCGGGCGATAATGATCTTGATAATTGACCAAATTCTTAAATTCTTCCGACCCCACACGATTTATCCAATTGCGTTCAATGGGCGAACCTGTATCAAAATATTCGCCAAAATAAGCTAAGCCCGAAGAATAAGGTCCTAACAACCATTTATAACCCACATTTATCAAAGCATCAGGTCTAAATAATTGAATATCAATGGGTAATGCCCCCACTGATTGAGCTCCATCAATGATAAATAATGCTCCATATAACCTACATTGACGACCAATTGCTTCTAAATCAAATCGTGTGCCATCTGCCCAATGTGTTGGCGAAATCACCACCATACATGTATTGACATTGATAGAATTTATCAACGTTTCATTCCAAATTTTTCCTCTATTTTCAAGGGTAAGAGGAGGTGAAATAGTTTTGGTTACTAACCCTTTCTCCATACAAATACCCTCCCACGCATATACATCAGAAGGAAATTCTTCATGCACCATCAGGATTTCTTGCCCAGCCCGTAGGTTGGGTTTGAAACCTAAATTTCGAGCCACAATTGCCATTCCATATGAGGTAGATGGAATCAGAGCAATACGTTCTGGATCAGGGCAATTAATGAGATGAGCAAATAATTTCTTAACGGGTTCAGTAGTCTCAAAAAAGGTTTCTTGGGTAATTAAATGAGGCTTCGATTTACGCATAATCCCCTCAATACCAGCCTGTTCTACTGATTTGAGATTAGGGGACATGGTAGCACAAGAAATATAATGAACACCTTCGTCAAGATTGAATAATGATTTTTGGCAGGTAAGCATGATGTTATCAATTTATTGCAATAATTTATCTCCATTTTTAGCAAAAACAATTTTTAAACCAGGGTCTTTTTCAGTACTAACATCTTGAACCATCAGGTTGTTTCCATCAGGCATTTGCCAAGTCATCATTTTTGAAATTCCCTTTCCTTTTCCGTATTTCTTATCAAAGAAATCTACAAATTCTTTCATTAAACCCTCTACCTCCACCTTATTTTCAATAAAAATATCAATTGAGATGGCCCCAACGTTGTTTTCAGCATCCTTTAAGTAAAGAATATCTGCAAAATTTAAATCTGAACCATCGAAATAAACAGTAAAACTTTTTCCATTTTCTGGTTGCGTTTCAGAAGGGAGAATGGTTTCTTGAATTGTTTCCAACTTATCACCGATACTTACGCCACGGGCCATCCCAGCATCAGACTTTAGTATTTGCTTGAAAACCATACTGTAATTTTCAATTGAAACTTTTTTAATGGATGAATCTGCAGGTACAGCTGTTTCAGTTTGAGTCTCTTGCTTTTTATCTCCACAGGAAAATAATAGTGATACAACGAAGATTAAAGTAATGACAAGATAATAATTTTTCACGATTAATGGATTTTAAAAACTTAATGGATAAAAGGCATGAACTTTTAAAAAGTCGCCTATGTTTAAATAAATGAAAACCAAAATTACAAAATATACCTCATTTTTTAGTCAATCCAACTGCTTAATATCACCCAATCATGTGATACCAATTAATAAATAAATTTGGTAATATTGTAAATCAAAACACAAAAGACTTTGTTTAATAACATGAATTCATCAGCCATAAGAATAGTAGTATATGAAGACAATCCAGATTTGCGAGAAAGCCTTTCAGTATTACTACGTGGTTCAATGGGCTTTGAATTGGTGGGAACTTTTGTAAACTGTGAACGAGTAGCAGACCAAGTATTAGAACTTCGCCCAGACGTTGTGCTAATGGATATTGATATGCCTATCGTGAATGGCTTGAAAGGTTTGAAAACTATCAAAAAAGTTGCACCACAAGTCAATGTTTTGATGTTTACGGTTTTTGAAGATAATGAAAACATTTTTGAGGCAATATGCTCAGGAGCAGTAGGTTATCTATTAAAAAGAACTCCACCCGCCAAACTTTTAGAGTCAATTAACGACGCTTATCACGGAGGAGCACCCATGACATCAAGTGTGGCTCGTAAGGTATTACAGATGTTGCCTCCTCAACAACGTACTGCTGATAACGTATCCTATAAATTGACAGAACGGGAGACTGAAATATTGAATCTATTAGTAAAAGGTAATAGTTATAAAATGATTGCCGATAAATGTGGGATTAGCATTGATACAGTGCGGACTCACATCAAAAAGATATATGATAAGTTGCATGTACATTCGCAAACAGAAGCCGTTGCGAAGGCAATCCATGAAAGTATAGTTTAACAATATCATATCATCATGTGATTGTCTGGTAATTTAAAGCGTTGCAACTTTGCATCAGATTATCGCTAACCACGTTGATAGATACGATTTATGGACTATTACTAAACTAAAAAACTATCATGGTAACAGCACTAACGAATTTGGGTACTTTTGTGCCACACAATTTTAGAAGTGAATTTAAACCTTTTGGTAAAGAGACGATCACATTAAAAGAACCGAGTATCTCACTACCAATATCCTGTAAAAAAACAATGACGGTGGCATGGAAAGACATTAGCCACCTCGAAGCTATCAGCAATTATACCATGTTTTACTTCAATAATGGAAAAAAATTGTTAGTTTCACGTACAATGAAGGATTTTTTAGCTAAATTAGATGCGAAATTGTTCGTGAGAGTTCACAAATCATTTGCCATAAACTTGAACTATCTTATTCAGTTCGATGTTAAAGAAGAAATGTTTGTACAACTGAAAGACGGAAAGAAGATTTCAGTTTCTAGAAGAAAGAAAAAAGATTTTCTGGAGAAAACGAGAAACTACATGGAATTTGCCGAATTAGCTTAATTGAAAATCTTGCTATATATTAGCAGAATAATTTGAAATTAGTGGTTAGGTATTTAGGAAACGGGGGCAACCCTTGTTGCCCCATGTTTTTAAATCCAGCCAAAAAGATATAAATAGTAATATTTAAAGATAATAGGTGTAGAACTATTA
>JANPIG010000300.1:0-4581 GCA_031424875.1 Cytophagales bacterium | reverse complement strand
GAAGAACAAAAAAGCCGTTGTGATGAATCCAGCCTATACTTTATTGTTTCAATCGAAAGGGATTTTGAAGATTTTATGGGATTTATTTCCAAACCACCCGCTTTTATTACAGACTGAAAGTCAGTCACTTGTCAATAAATCATGCGTTCAGAAAGTCTTGTTTGGGCGTGAAGGAGCCAATGTCAAAATCCTTTCGCCCGTGGGTATAACACTTGATAAAACAGAAGGAGATTATTTTGAACAGACCTCTATTTATCAAGAATATACAGAATTTTTGCAAGACAAATCCAACAATTACTACCAAGCAGGAGTCTTCTTTTCAGGTGAAAGTTGCGGATTAGGATTTAGAAAAGGAGGGAAGATTATTGACAATAAAGCGGTTTTTTGTGGGCATTTGGTGGTGGGGTGAGACTTACATTTTACGGTTGTTGTCATTTTTAAGGTTACAATTATTTATAATCTCGCAAATTTAAAGAGCCATAGGCTTGACCGATTTTGTAACAATGGATTTCAATCTGTTGTTTTTTTTAATTTTCCCATACCTTTACCATTATTTGATTTATACCATTAATGATATGGAAATAGTTACGATTAAAGAGTTTTACAAAGATGTGTTTGAGAGTTCGATTAAAGAACTTGATACTATTTTAAGTGAAATCAATATGACTGATAATGGGCATTTTAATGTGTTTAATATCAAAGATTTCTATAAATCAGGAGCTTGTGGCAATGGTAGAATGCCTTATATTTGACGAACTTACTACAAAATAAGTTTGATTAAAGGTAGAATATGCTGATAGAGAAATTGAGTGGATTAACACTCAGCGAATTGAGGTTTCTAGGGGATTCATATTTAGGGCTTTGAATGTTTCAGTTTTCATTAGTTAGCTGTGGTGTCAGGTTCTCAAACCTGACACCACACAACGGATTGGCAGTCCGTATTACACATTCACATCAAAAACCCGCCCGAAATAGTCTGTTATTTCATTAATCAAAACCTTCTTTTTAGGCTTTTCAATGCCTGCCAAAGCCTGTGCTAATTGTTTTTTGAAATCCAATTGCATTTGTCTCGCTATCTGTATGCGTTGTGCTTGTGGACTGCCCGCTCCGTGCATGGATTCTGTTAAATAACCCACGGCATTTCGCCCCATCGTCATATTTTCAATCAATCTCAAAATTCTCATGCGGTGTTCGGTTGAAACATCGGCTTTACCTTTAAGATATTTTTCTAATAAATGACCCACGCTTTCACTTCTAAAATCTTTTTCTGAAGGCAATGTTACTACGATTCCCCCTGCTAAATCTTGGGCTAATCGACTGATTTCGTAGGGCATTTTTGTAACGTGATGCTTGCAGACATTCGCCAACATATCATCGGGCAAATATGCACCCGATTCTGTGGGTTTTGATTGGTAGGAAGCGGCAATTCCTGTGGCTTTAATCGTTTCGTTGAGGTGAGTCATTTCTATCAATTTGTCTTTGATATGACTGGCTTTTTCAGCTCCATTGTACTCAGCAATGGTGGCGGCAGCCCCAATCAAAACATCGCCAACGCCACTTTTGCAAACGTAACTTCTACGATGAAAACAAGTGAAACGTTCAACCAACATAGAGGCAAAGTCGTATTCACCATTCATAAAAATCAGGTGATTGGGAATGAATGTATTTTCAAAAATAATCATGGCTTCTTGTCCGCCGTATTCATTATTTCCAGTGTCGATATTACCCCCTTCCATGCTTCGAGTATCGCACGACTGTCGCCCGTAGATATACGTAATGCCCTGAGCATCAACGGGTATTGCCCCCACAATGGCAAAATCTTTATCGTTTTCAGAAAGTCTAATCGTTGGCATCACCAAAAGCCAGTGCGAATTTAAACACCCTGTTTGGTGGGCTTTTGCTCCCGTAATATACACGCCCTCTAAGGTTCTCTTCGTAATATGGACGTACAAATCTTGGTCGGCTTGTTGATGCGGGGCAAGGCTTCTATCGCCCTTTACATCGGTCATTGCTCCGCCAATTACCAAGCCCTGACTTTGGCAATGGGCAATGAAAATTTTAAATTTTTCGTGGTAATTGGTTTGGTATTTTTTATCAATTTCAAAACTGGTGGAATACAATGAATTGAAAGCATCCATGCCTACGCAACGCTGAAAACAAGTGCCAGTTAATTGCCCCAAACGCCGTTGCATTTTGTTTTGCAAAACCACATCTTCACGGCTTTGGGTGATGTGCAAAAAACGATTTACCCGCTCACCCGTAAAGGGGGAAATGGCAGTGGCTAATTCAGGTTCTTCAATCGCCAAATCGAAGGTTTCAGCTACGGCATTTATCGAAGGGCGAATTAGGGGATGATTCACAATATCCTGAACGAGTTCACCCAATAAATAAACCTTTAACTGCCTATTTTTCAAGCTGTTGATATAATCTTCGCTAGTAATTAATTTCATATTTTAAAATATTTTTCTAAATAACTTCCCGAAAACTATTTTTACTTTCGGGAAGTTGAATTAAAGTAACTTCCCGAAAGTAAAAATAACTTTCGGGAAGTTGAAAAAATCGTAAATCGTAAATCGAAATAATCGGGGATGCCTAATCGTAAATCCACTTACCTATTTCTCCCGTATTTTTCATGACTACTTACCCATTCATTCGCTACAATGGCTGAACCCAATGAAATCTCTCCGCAAAGCACAACCGCCGCCATAATTTCAGCTAATTTATTTACTTTACCTATACCATAGCAATCCATGATTTCGAGACATTCTTTTTGTGAGGGTAGGGCAGTGCCACCCCCATAAGTTGCCACAATCAAGGATGGGATGGTGCAAGAGTAATAATAATCGCCATTGGGTTTCAATTCTCCGTGAACGATACCTGCCGAAGACTCCGCAATATTAGCAACATCTTGACCCGTTGCGATAAACATGGCAGTCAAACCATTAGCAAAATGGGCGCCATTACTCACGGAATTTGACAACATTGAACCAATATTTGAGTATTGCCTCTGCTTGAAAAGTGCTTCACCAGTGGTATTCATTACTTCCTTCAAAAATTCATTAGGTAAAGTAATTTCTGCCACTACTCGCTTACCTCGAGTGTGTAAAATGTTCAAGTGGGAGTGCTTTTTATCAGTGTCCATGTTGGCAGCCATCGCAAAATGTTCTAAGCCTTCAATGCCATTTTCAAGCATCCAATAACAGGCTTTATGCGTGGCTTTTGTAACCATATTCTGCCCTGCTGCATCACCTGTAGAGAAATTGAACCGTAACCACCGCATTTTCCCCACGGCATATTGTTCAATATTTCGGAGTTTTCCTATGGAAGAACTTTCATCAGCAATGGCTTTAATTTGGTCAAAATTTGCGTTTATCCAAATCTCAAATTTCTTGGAATAGCGAGCATCTTCAAACACAAAGATGGGCGAACGTTGCATGGCATCATCCAGAATAGTAGTTTTTATTCCCCCTGCCAAACTCGTTAATTTCATCCCTCGGTTATAACTTGCTACCAAAGTGCCTTCAGTGGTTGCCATCGGAATATAAAAATCGCCTTGTGCATATTCACCATTGACTTTTACAGGCCCCGCCAAACCTAAAGGTATCTGTGCAAAACCAATAAAATTCTCAATATTGCCCGAAGTTATTGCAGGATTTATGGCGTACTGATTGATGGTTTTCAGTGCTGTTTTGGAAACCGTTTCCA
Source organism: Cytophagales bacterium (assembly GCA_031424875.1). Classification (GTDB taxonomy): domain Bacteria; phylum Bacteroidota; class Bacteroidia; order Cytophagales; family Spirosomataceae; genus Arcicella. The sequence goes on along the minus strand of JANPIG010000300.1, from coordinate 876 downwards.
AAAATTGTTGCCGTTCCTTAATGATTTCTTCGGAATAATTATTGGTTTTTGAATAAGGGATTTTTTGCATTGGTTTTTGGTTAAATTATTTAGATATTGTCATTTTTTATGTTTAACCATGATTTACAAGAGATTCATTCATCTGTCGAACATGGAAGTCCTTCTTCAAAAGGATGACTTCCGTAATCTTCCGTATAAATCATTAAAGAAACATTTTTTACTATGGACAAGGCAGCCGAAATGTCGTACCACCGTGTTACATATCTACCAATACATAACTCTTCCCTTTTACGGTCATAAAATCATAAACTGTTTTATCACTACTCAAAATCAATTTGCCTTTTCCCTCCAATCTCAAAGCATTGGGCAATTTTACTTTACAATTTCCGCCCAGACTTGATTGAATCGTTAGCTTGGTAATTTTCTTATTTTTCCAAATAATATCCACTTCAAAACCACCTCGGGCTTTCAAGCCTTTGATTTCGCCCGATTGCCAATCGTCAGGCAAGGCGGGGAGAAAATTCAAGAGTCCATCATGGCTTTGCAGAAGCATTTCTGCCATGCCTGATGTTCCACCAAAATTGCCATCAATTTGAAAAGGAGGGTGGGCACAAAATAGATTTGGATACGTTCCTCCGCCTTTGGTATATTCTGTGCCTTCCATACCTGTTAGCTTCAACAGCTCCCTCACAAGCTTGTATGCGTGGTTTCCATCGTGCAATCTTGCCCAAAAGTTAATTTTCCACGACTTACTCCAACCCGTTCCATCATCCCCTCTGATTTCCAATGTCTTACGAGCAGCGTTGGCAAATTCGGGTGTTTTTAAGGGTGAAATTTGTCGCCCAGGGTGCAAACCAAATAGATGAGAAGTATGTC
>JANPIG010000299.1:0-2543 GCA_031424875.1 Cytophagales bacterium | reverse complement strand
ATTGGAACAACTACAAAAAAAAGTAGCATCAGTAAAAAAGTAATTGTCTTTAATTTCATCGATATTCAAGTTTTGAATAACATCAAATCAATCCTCCACCATCAAATAAAAACTAAAATCCAGCGGGTCAAAAGTTTCGGCTACTTGGGTTAAAAATTTAGGGTTTTCAAAAGAGAAATTCAAGAAATTCTCAATGCGTTCTTGGGGTGTTCCATTCGGGAAAAGCACTTCTTTTAACACTGCTAATTGGCTAATTTCCGTTGCCATTTTCCGTTCTTCGGCTTTTCTGATGCGTTTTTCTAATTTTTCAGAGCCATTCATAAAACGCTTTCTTTCGGCTAAAACTGCTCCTTCGAGGGTTTTATCTACTTTCACGGCTTTCTCTAAAATCTTTTCAAATTGTATTCTAAACGCCTCATTTTCAGCCAATAAGCTCAAAATATTACTGGAATTTCTTTCTACAAACTTCTTTTTTAAGGTAATTTCTTCCAAAAATAAATCACTCGCCGAAAGCCCTAATTTGCCAATGCGTTGGGCAGAAAGTTTGTTGATAAACATTCCAAAATTTCGAGGCATCAATATTGGGAATTCTATTTGATGGAAATCAAAAATCGGTTTGAGTTGTAGCCAATAAGGCACTTCCGATGGTCCACCGATGTACGCTAAATTGGGCAGGATAACCTCTTCATACACAGGACGTAAAACTACATTTGGGCTAAATTTTTCGGGTTCAGTTTCCAATAAATCTAAAATCTCTTTTTCCGAAAATTGAATATCGGTATTCAATACTTTATAGAAATCGCCCTCACGAGTGATACGCTCACGAATGCCGTCTGCGAGGTAAAAAAAGTTAATTTCACGAGGGGCAATTTGCGTTTTATAGCCTAAATCTTCTAATGATTTTGTGGCTTTTGAGACTAATTCAAAAGCAGTATTTTGCAATAAATCGTTTTTAATAACGGGAATAAATTGTCTTTTCAAATCTCTATCATCAGCATCCACACATATAAGCCCTTGATTTCCAAACAGTTCATGAATATAACATCGAACGGCATCGGCTAAGGTTTCGTTGTTGAGATATGCCTCTTTGAAAACCGTTGGACATTGCGGTACTTTCGCAATCATGCTTGCCATTTCCTTCGGATTCATCCGCCCTACTGCCCCTGTTTGGGTAGTTTCCCACGTGTGCATTTTCCCGAATAAAGAAAAATGGTTAATTTCGGCAAAATCATGATCTTCACTCGCCATCCAATAGACAGGAACGAAATTATATTCTGGAAAATAATTTTTCAGTTTTTTCGCCAAATTTATCGCTGTAATCATTTTGAAAACAACATAAAGCGGTCCCGTGAAAATATTTAACTGATGTCCCGTAGTAACGGTAAAGGTATTTTCAGAAAGAATAATATCAAAATTAGGCTGATTCGAAAGATTAGCGTATTGTTTTTAGAGGGTTGCTACCAACACCTTTCGCTTCTCAATATCCAAATTTTTGACAGCAATTTGCTTGTTAAACCCTTGTATATCAGGATAATTACCAGAAAAATCTGAAAGTTTAGGCAACTGCCCCATGTAATCTAAAAAAAGCGAAGAAAATTGATTAACCTCCGAAAGTGGTAATTGATTGATTTGCATATAATGGTGAACGGTAAACGGGTGAATGGCAAACAGATTTTAAATCCGATAGCCTTTTTTTTAACGCATATTTTTTAGACTTTGTTCCTACATGCTTTTCCGTATTCCCGAAATAAACAAAATCCAGCCTACCATTAATCCTGCTCCACCAATGGGTGCCACTGCTCCCAATATCGTTACCCCGGTAGCACAAATGAGATATAATGAACCCGTGAAAATAATAGTGCCAAATAAAAAGGCATTACCAGCCCACCTGAGCAGTTTTTCAGGGAAATTACCCATGATAATACCCGTCAAAATTAAGGATAATGCTCCATACATTTGATAGCGAGCAGCCGTTTCAAAGGTTTCAGCACGGTGATTGGCTTCTAAAAATTCCTTTAGCGCATGAGCACCGAAAGCTCCAAGAGCAATGGATAAGCCCGCCAAAATGGCTCCTGATTGAATAAAAAATTTGTTCATGGTTTCGATGTTTGTTTTTCGATGTTCGATGTTCGGTACTTCGTGTCTAAACCGAACCGAGCGACGGTTGCATCGAAAACCGAACATCGAACATCATTAATTAAAATAAATCTTCCCACCTTTCATCACTAATTTAACTTTACGGATAACGGAAATATTGTCAATCGGATTCCCTTCTACGGCAATAATATCTGCCAAATAATTCGACTGAATTCTTCCTAATTCTTTCAAGCCAAAAGTTTCGGCATTGATGGAGGTTGTCGATTTCAATACTTCAATATTACTCATGCCATAATCGTGCATCATTTCCATTTCTCGGACATTATCTCCGTGCCTAAATACGCCCACATCTCCTACCATGCTTATCTTCACACCTGCATCTAAGGCTAATTTAAAGGTTTTTCTGTGCGTTACCAATCTTTCAGGTTCGGGTTCGATGCCTTTTT
>JANPIG010000298.1:0-7736 GCA_031424875.1 Cytophagales bacterium | reverse complement strand
ATTTTCTTTCTTTGTTAAACTCACCAAAACGGATTAGATCACTACGTCTCCAACCTTCCCAAGCCATTTCACGACCTCTCTCAGCCAACAATGATTCTTTAGTAATTGTAGTTGCTGGAGCAAGTCCTGCTCTTGTTCTTGTTTTATTCATTTCAGCCAAAGCCTCACCAGTTTTACCTAACCAAAGAGCAGCTTCTGCTTTCATTAATACAGCATCAGCCAGACGGAAGATAACGAAATCGTTGTCTTGATCTCCTGATGGGTTATTACGTTGAATTTCATATTTCTGAGCACGAACACCAGCCACTTGATATTCTGGATCTGCGTCAGTCATTTGATCTTTTTTGAAATCAGCAATAAATACTAAAGGTTGTCCTTTTGCATCTTTCAATTCAGCACCAGAAGCAGCATATTGCTGTCCAGCAATCCACATTTTTTTACGCAAATCTTTGTCATCAAATGAGTTATAGAAATCAGCTAATGTACAGAACCCATTCCATGGAGAGTTACCTAAACCATAAGTTTTTTGGTTCTCATAGTGCAGAGTTCTCATTTGGAAGTTCAAACCACCCGCAGTTTTACTATCAAAAGGAACAACCCAGATGTTTTCAGCCGAACCTTGGTTCTGTAAAGTAAAGTTAGCCAAAGTTGATGCTTCTAATGAATAGTTTGGAATAACTTTATTCAAAACATCATACGCTTTTTGCCATTCAGGAGTTCCTTTATAAACACCAGCGTTCAAATACAACTTAGCCAAAATCATATTAGCTACATTTTGGTTTATTTTACTATAAACCTTAGTTGTTGGAAGATTTGGAGTTATTTCTAACAATTCTTTCTCGATAAAAGCATAAACTTCAGCACGAGGTTTAGTAGCACCGTCATTTAACGTTTCAGTTGAAATTGGCACATTACCAAACATATCAACCGCTTGTAAATAATAAAATGCACGTAAAGCACGAAGTTCATCAACCGCTTTTTTGTTAGCAGAAACCTTTGGGATTAATTGGTTAATGGTTGAGATATTTCCAAAAAGAAAGCCCCAAGCACCGTTAATAGGACCATGACTTGGAGTCCAAGTGTGGCGAGAATATGCCAACCAGTCACCGTTGTCGAACCAGTCACCACCACGAGTAGGAACAATCATTTCGTCAGAAGAAGCCTCGTTTGGATTAAACCAATCCCAAGTAATTCCACCAAGTCCACCATAAGCAGGTCCTAATGCGGCAGCAATCTGTGCATCATTTTTAAGGAAGTCTCCATCCTCGATTCTATCATATACTTTTTCTGTTAAGTCAGTACATGATTGTAGAGATAAAGCTGTTAGCCCTCCTACCATTAATAATTTAGTTATATTGCTTTTCATTTTTTTATTATGTTAATATGAACAATTAATGAATAAATAAAATGTTCAAAAATATTGTTTAAAAGATTGACTTTTATTTATAACTTATTTACGAAATAATTGGACAAATGGTTGCTTGTTATTTCGTAAATAAGTTGTCAATTATTTATTAATTAAAACGATAAATTAACACCGAAAGTAAACGCTCTTGTTTTGAAATATGTTTCACGAACATCAATACCTGGTGCTCTTCTATTTCCATCAACTCTCAATTCTTGACTTACCTCTGGGTCAACTCCTTTGTAGCTTGTAAATAGAGCTAAGTTATTACCTGCTACATAGATTCTTGCTCTTTTCAAGATTGGTGATGTTACAGGAATAGTATATCCTAATGAAGCATTAGCTATTCTTACAAAGTCAGCAGATTCAACATAATAATCCATTGAGATAGTACGGTTATCATCCACTTTTGAATCAATGGCAGATTTCAAAGCACTACTTTCTGCAATACGACCATCTTTACGTCCCAATAATAATTGGTTGGTATTCATAACTTTTGCACCAAAGTTACCAGTTACCATGAATGACAAGTCAAAGCCTTTGTATTTGAATTGGTTTGTAATACTTCCAACGAAGAATGGATTTGGATCTCCAATGTAAGTTTTATCTCCATCTTCAGGCGTTTCAGCAACTTTACCATCTCCGTTTAAATCTTTAAAGATATACTTTCCTTTATCATCAATACCCGTTACAACAGCACCGTAGAATACACCTAAAGGCTGTCCTGGTGTTAAAACTGAGAAGTTTACAGCAGATGTACCTCTAATAAATGAACCTAAACCTGTTTCCAAGAATGTTCTTTCTGGAGCAGCTAATCCTTCAGTTGCATTACTTAAACTTGTAATCTTGTTGCTATTAAACGAGCTTGCAAGAACTGAACTGAATGAAAAGTCTTTTGTGTCAAACCATTGGTATGATAATGAAATCTCTACACCTTTATTAGTCATTGAACCAACGTTTGCCAAAATTCTTGGAAATGGAAATCCTTTCTCTTGTGGAGCAGCAACCGTATAAAGTAAGTCTTTTGTATCACGAGTGTACCAGTCAATATTACCAGTAAGTCTTCCTTTCCATAAAGAGAAATCAAGACCTGCACCGTAGTTTTCGTTTACCTCCCACTTCAAGTTTGGATTAGCATTTGAAGTAATACCGTAAGAAGGTCTTGTTGCATTAGTAGCAGGATCATAATATCCACCTGTAACACCCCAGAATGAACGTGAAGCGTAAGGAGAGATACCTTCTGAGCTACCAGTTCTACCCCAAGATACTCTCAATTTTAAATTATCTAAATTTGGAACTCCTTTCAAGAAATCTTCTTTAGATAAATTCCATCCAATCGAAGCAGACGGGAAGAAACCCCATTGATTATTCTTACCAAATTTCGTCGAACCATCTTGACGTAAATTGATAGTAGCAAAATATTTGTCATCATAACCATATTGAACACGTCCTAAGAATGAAATCAATTTATATTCACTCTTACCTGACCCAATGCCATAATTTTGTTGTCCAAGAACACCAATACCAGAACCTAAATTGTCAGCACCGAAATCATCCGTCAAGAAATTACTGTTAGCAACACCAAAACCAGAATTTACAACACCTTGGTAAGTATAACCTCCTAATAATCCAAGCGTACTTTTACCCAAAACTTTATTATAGTTCATTGTAAAATCTAATTGCTTGTCATTTACATCACCATAACTTCTACCTGCTGAATTACCTCCATTTACCTGAAGAAGATTGCCAGGAGTTGATCTTGTAATTCTTGAAAAGTCATTACCTTGTGTTCTTAATGTACCAGAAATTCTGGCGGTTAAATCAGGTGTAATGCTGTAAGCTAAACTAACGTTTCCTAAAATATCTCTCAATTTTTCATTTCTTGTATTACTTTCTAATCTTGCAAGAGGATTGAAATTTGAGAATGTTCCTGGTAATTGGAAGTATGTACCATCTGGATTATAAACAGGATCTGTAGGACGCATGTTATAAATTAAACCCAAAGCAATATCATCTTGTAAAACAGCATCAGATTGAGATGTTGAAACACTAAATCCTATTTTCAATTTTCCGTCTAATGCCTTAGAGTCTAAGTTCAAACGAGCATTAACACGATCTTTACTTGAACCGATTACTGTTCCAATCTGCTGTAAATAACCAACTGATGCACGGTAAGAGAAATTTTCAGATCCACCAGAAACACCTAAGTTATGGTTTTGTGAAGCCGCAGTACGTGTAATAACTTTCAACCAATCTGTATCAGCACCACCATCTGTAAATGGTTGGTTGAATTTCTGAGCAGCAGCTCTAAATTCAGCGCCATTCATTAATTGTGGACGTTGAGAAATCATTTCAGTTCCAACGTAACCATTATAGTCAACTTGTGTAGCACCTGCTTTTCCTCTTTTAGTAGTAATGATGATAACACCATTAGCACCTCTTGAACCATAAATAGCTGCAGAAGAAGCATCACGAAGAACATCCATTGTTTGGATATCTTCTGGAGCAATGTTTTCAATTGGAGCACCAATAACTCCGTCAACTACATAAAGAGGCTCTGAGTTTCCAGACAATGAACCAGTTCCACGAAGACGTACAGTTGGTCTTGCACTTGGGTCACCACTTGATTGTGTGATTACTAAACCAGCAACTTTACCAGCAGCTCCCACTAATGGATTATTTACAACTCCAGCATTGAAATCTCTACTTGATAAACTTGATACAGTTCCAGAAATTTCTTTTCTCTTTTGTGTACCATAACCTACTACTACAACTTCTTCAAGAGATTTATTGTCAGCAGCTAATTTTACGTCCACAACTGAACGATTACCAACAGCAATTTCTTGCTTTGCATAACCTACAAAAGAGAATACTAATGTTGTATTTTCACCCACGCTCAATTTGTAGTTACCATTTACATCAGTTTGAGTTCCTCTATTGGCACCCGCAACTGCGATAGATACTCCTGGCATTCCTGAACCGTCAGCGGCATCAGTTACTTTACCTGTAACAGTTTTGTCTTGTGCATACACGCCCACAGACACCAGCATAGTAATAGCCATCAACATTACTTTCATGAAAGTATTTGATGCTACACCTTGTCGCATTGAGCGACCAAACCACTTGTAAAAATGATTGTTCATAAGGTTTTGTTAAGATTGGAAAATGGTTAATGAAAAAACTAAAACAATGTCAAATTGTCCTAAAAATTAGATGGAAATACCCATGCGTTTACCTGTACGTGAAGTTTTATGAGTTAGGCAAAATTGGTACTTTCAATGGATGAAATATGATATTGTTATAAAAATGTTACACAAAATAGGGGAGAAAGTTTTTAAAATTCAATTTTTTTGGCAAAAAGTTTTATTTTAATTTGAAAATTTCTTGTTAGAGAATTGTACTTATTTTGACTTGCAACATTTAGCACACATTGATACAGTGTTTGCAAATATTTGCAAAAGTTTATAAAAAACCCCTTTAAAGCTCATTTTGTTAAATTATGTTAAATTATTAATCAAAATATGTTTTTGATTAATTGTATTATTTTAATATAAATGTGCTTTAAAAATATTTTAAGCTAATTCAAATTGAATTTATTGGTAAATTTGGGGTCTGAAAATAGAACTTAGAAAAACACTATAATTCTTAGTAGAATACAAAAATGATTGATACCCAATTACTCGCCAATCTTGCCACTAAATTAGAGGGGGACCTCCATTATGATACAGTAATGCGGACACTCTACGCTACGGATGCTTCAGCTTATCGGGAGATGCCTACTGCGGTGGCTATTCCCAAATCTGTGGAGGATATTAAAATCCTTATAAATTTTGCACGGGAGAATAGTTCGTCTATTATTCCTCGAACAGCTGGCACCTCGTTGGCTGGGCAGGTGGTAGGAAATGGAATTATAGTAGATGTATCTAAGAATTTCACTAAGATTATTGAAGTAAATAAAGAAGAGCATTGGGTAAGAGTTCAGCCAGGTGTAGTGCGTGATGTATTGAATATGGAACTCAAAAAATATGGATTGTTTTTTGGCCCCGAAACATCAACCGCCAACCGTGCTATGATTGGGGGAATGGTGGGGAATAATTCTTGTGGTTCAAATTCGGTAATATATGGTTCTACTCGAGAACACTTGATGGAAGTGAAGGGTATTCTTTCTGATGGGTCGGAAGTTGAGTTTAAAAGTTCGGATAATAAAGGTTTTAAAGTTTTACTTAGTATTGCTAATCAAAAAAATGGCTCTGCTACTTTATTTGAAAAGATTTATAAAGAAACTAACGCTATTCTTTCAGATAGTATTAATCAAGAAGAGATTCGAAAGGAATTTCCAAAGCCTACCATTGAAAGACGAAACACGGGTTATGCCTTAGATATGCTTTTGAACTGCGAACCTTTTACTGAAGGTGGAAAGCCATTTAATTTCTGCGAATTGATTGCAGGATCGGAAGGTACGCTTTGTTTTTTGACGGAAATAAAACTTCATGTAAATGATATACCCCCGCCTGAAATTGGTCTGGTCTGTGGACATTTCAATACGGTGGACGAATCATTGAGAGCCAATTTGATTGCGTTAAAATATAATCCCTCAGCTTCGGAGTTGATGGATCATTATATTTTGGAATGTACAAAAGCTAATAAAGAGCATAGTCAAAACCGATTCTTCGTACAAGGCGACCCAGGGGCGATTTTAGTAGTTGAACTTCGAGGAAATTCACTTCCTGAAATTGAGCAAAAAGCGAAAGATATGGAAGCTGAAATGAGGGCGACAGGTTTGGGCTATCATTTCCCTGTGGTATATGGTACGGACACCAAAAAAGTTTGGGATTTACGAAAAGCTGGCTTGGGCTTGCTTTCAAATCTCCCTGGTGATGAAAAAGCAGTTGCCGTGATTGAAGATACTGCTGTGGATGTAAATGATTTGCCTGATTTTATTCGTGAATTTAATGAGATTTTAGATAAAAATAATCTCTATTGTGTACACTATGCTCATGCAGGTTCAGGCGAGATTCATTTACGGCCTATTATTAATCTTAAAACGGTTGAAGGAAATAAACAATTTAGGCTGATTGCTGAAGAGATTGCTACTTTGGTTAAAAAATATAAAGGTTCTCTTTCGGGTGAACACGGGGATGGTCGCTTACGTGGTGAATTTATCAAACAAATGGTTGGTGAACATAACTATGCTTTGATGAAAGAAGTAAAGAGAATTTGGGATCCTTACAATGTTTTCAATCCTAACAAGGTGGTAGATACACCACCGATGGATACATTTTTACGTTATACGCCTGGGCAACAGACACCAGAATTTAAAACAACTTTCCGTTTTACAGGTCAAGATATTTTGCAACACGCTGAACAATGCAACGGTTCGGGTGATTGTCGGAAAACACATCTTTCAGGCGGAACAATGTGTCCATCTTATATGGCTACTCGAAATGAAAAGGAAACCACTCGTGCAAGGGCAAATATTCTGAGAGAATTTTTAACACATTCTGAGAAAGAAAACCGTTTCAACCACGAGGAGATTAAAGAAGTTATGGATTTATGCTTGGCGTGCAAAGGCTGTAAATCTGATTGCCCATCTAATGTTGATGTGGCAAAGTTGAAGATGGAATTTATGCACCAATATTATAAAGAAAACGGTGTGCCATTGCGTAGTCGTTTAGTGGGAAATTTTTCAACGCTTTCAAAAGTTGCTTCTTATGTACCTTGGGCGTATAATTTTATTTTTGATACACCCATTTTACGTAAAATTGCTAATACTATAGTCGGTTTTCATCCAGACAGAACAATGCCACATTTGGCGAATAAAACGTTTAAAAAATGGTTTAGTAGCCACGAAGGCACGAAGGCACAAAGAAAAGTTTTTCTATTTGCAGACGAATTTACTAATTATAATGACGTTGAAATTGGTATCAAGGCGGTAAAATTATTGAACCGTTTGGGTTATGAAGTTATTGTTCCGAAACACGTAGAATCTGGTCGTCCGCAGTTATCGAAAGGGCTTTTGGATGATGCTAAGAAATTAGCAAATCAGAATGTTTCAATGTTAAAAGATTTGATTTCTGCTGAAACTCCTTTGCTCGGAATTGAACCCTCTGCCATTCTTACTTTTCGGGATGAATACCCTGATTTAGTGGATGAAAATTTATTGAAAGATGCTAAAAAATTGAGTGAAAATGTGTTTATGATTGAAGAATTTTTAGCCCAAGAGATTGAAGCAAAACGTATCTCAAAAAATGCTTTTACTACCGAGAAAAAGTTAATAAAACTGCATGGTCATTGCCAACAAAAAGCCTTAACGAACATCGTAAATGCAAAG
>JANPIG010000297.1:0-3454 GCA_031424875.1 Cytophagales bacterium | reverse complement strand
ATTCTAGCTGTTTTGACACAATTGAATAACCCTATTTTCTATTTGAAAACGCTTGATTTTCAGCCTGTTTTGTCCTTAATAAAAGAAGGCGGAGAAATTCAAAAAACGTTTGATAATCCGATTGAGGCAAGCAATAATTTTTATTATGCTTATACTCGTATCAATGTTTTTGATAAAGAAAAAGGTATTTTAATTAAATCGCTTTTGAAGAAAAAAGCACGTACTCTGGCTTACATTGAAAAGAATAATCAACAATTTTTGGGTTTAGACTTAGGCGTGAAACATGATGAAATTGCTAATATTATTATGGCAAATTTGCATGAAATTCCAGAGCGAACGGAAGTGATTGAATTATATGATTTTTATCGAGATAAACCCTTGAAAATCAGGCTAAAAAAGGACTTATCCCCTCAAAAAAATGCCGAAAATTATTATCGAAAATCAAAAAATGAGAAGATAGAAATTCAAAAATTGATGGAAAATATTGAGGCGAAAGAACAAGATTTAGCTGAGATTGACCAACAAATTCAGACGATTGAGAAGATAGAAACCTTAAAGGAATTTAGAAAATACCAAAAAGCTAATTCTTTGGAAGCTGTGCCAAAAGCCTTAGATACGGTTCAGGATTTATTCAAATATTATCGTTTTGAGGGCTATGAAATTTTGGTAGGTAGAAATGCCAAAAATAATGATCTCCTCACCCAACGATACGCCCGAAAAGACGACCTTTGGCTACACGCCCGTGATGTGTCGGGTTCGCACGTGGTAATACGCAAACAGGCAGGTAAAAATTTCCCAGTAACGGTAATTGAACGGGCAGCAAGTTTAGCGGCTTTTTATTCCAAAAGAAAAAATGATACGCTTTGTCCCGTGATAGTTACGCCCAAAAAATTCGTTAGAAAAACCCGTGATTTGGGTGATGGACAAGTGATTGTGGAAAAGGAGGAAGTAATTATGATTGAGCCGAGTGTTTGATTGAAGGTTAAGTAATTCAAGCGTATATGAGTCTATTTCAGTACGTTACGCTTGGGCAGATGCATCCGTGGATGCTAATTTATTCAATCAAGAAGGTTTGCCAGCATCTCAATTTCGGACGGATTCTTGTGATGGGATTACTGTTAAAAATCAATATGAGGGATAAACAAAAATTCCAAGACCTATCAAGCCTTGGAATTTTGTTTTTACTACTTTCTCAAAACAAGTTGATTAAAGTTAGAATGGATGCTTCTATTGTCTATTCATAAAATGATTATATTCAATTTCAGTAATGTAGGTAACGAAATCTGCAAATTCATCTAAGGAAGAATCTATCCCAGCTTTTGAAAACGTCTCTATATTTTTCACAAATAGCTTTTTATCCATACTTAGGGTCAACTGGCTTGCCACAATTTTATAAGTGAAAATAAATTCAAAGGTTTTATTTGCCTGAGTACCTACCAAAATTAACTGATCACCTTTGGTAGTGTACTTTGAAAACTGTGGTCCTTTTCCTGGGGCTGAAAGATTACGGATTTTTCCATCAGATGTAAACTCAACAATGTCATTTGTGCTAACTTCATTGATAGATTCTGTAAAAGATTGCCCTTCATACATGATTTTTATGTGGCCTTTTGTACCACCGTCCTTCCACTTACCTACAATGCTTTCTGCTTGTATCGAAGGAATAACTGTCTCTGAATTTGTTTTACAACTACTGAAAATAAAAGTTGCTAAACAACATAACGCTAATAATTTTCTTAGATTTTTCATTTTTTTTTAAGTTTAAATTTGTTTGTTTTTTTATGCAAAGTTGAGCTAAATACTGAAATCATTAAACCTCTATTTGCATGAATTGTCATTAATTGTGCATGAATTGATTAGAGAAATAATAAAGTGTGTTCAATCTAATTAATAAGTGCATGAACCATATAACTAATTGATTTTCAGAATTTTACTATTATAAAATCTGTAGCCATCATACACCATGAGTATGTACATTCCAGATGGAAATCGCACCAAATCCATTTCAATTTTGGTATTAGGATTGCATTTTTGATTCATTAGTTCTTTACCAAATTGGTCGTATAATTTTGCTTCAAAAGGAGTTTCTTCGCTTGATGCAAATTCAAATTTTAGTCTATCTTGAACAGGATTTCCGAATAATTTTATCCCTAATTTTTCAGCATCTTCGGCTTCATAATTGTCCATAGATTTTTCAATATTCTGATACGTCAATTTTACTGGTATTTCATCTGAGGATTTTTTTGTTTTACTATTCCCAACTGAAAAATGGGTTTTATTATACTCAACAGAATAGCTGGTACCATTGAATTCAAACATCGCAAAATGATAAACCGTATTGGGGCTAAGACCGATTAAGTTCATTTTGTCATCATCACCTTCATACACAATAAATTCATCATCATTCAATTCATTGCCTAAACCAAAAATATAACTTCCAAAATAATCAACCCCATCAATGGGTTTTGCAGTGACTGGACTTTCTTTTTTAGCAATAATTATGTGTTTGGTTTTATGTTCATTTTTCCAACTAATACTTAGGCTTGTTTCATTTAAATCGCCTATTTTTAGTTTTGTGTTATCTAATTGTTGTCTTCCAGTTGCAGTTAAACTGCTGATAATCAATAGATAACATCCAATAATTGTTATGTACTTTTTCATAGTCTTTGTTTTTTCAGAATTGTTTTTATTATGTTCTGTTATTTGAATATTTCAGCTATTACACCTTTTTTTTCAAGGGAGTCATCATAACCTCCATTTATACTCATCGTATTGGAGAGTTCAATACCCGCCAATACACCCCCAATTTTTACCCCTTTTATTGGTACGGCTCCACCGATACCTGCTTCAAAGGTGTTTTTAATTCCAAAGTCGGCAAACTGTTTATTTTTATCAAATGATAAATACAACTGACTTTTCGCTTCCAATTTTGCTACTCCCTTTAAAAAACCTGCTTTTGCACCTGGTCCTAATAGTATCGTTGATCTTCCACTTTTGAATTCATGTTCAAAACCAGCAATTATACCCACACCACCCTCAAGAGCATATTTATTGCAATCAGTCTTCAAAGCCATAACTCCAAAATCAGCTTCCAAATTGAAAACAGGCGGACAGGATAATTGCCATTTCTTTTCAGCTTCGAGTAAGCTATCTAATAAAGTTGGGTCATATTTTTCACTGCAACTCACCAAAATGTTGTTGGAATTTCCCAGGTGTAAATAGAGTGTAGCCCAACTTAAATAATTAAAATATCCAGAGACCGAACCATAAACACTCATCTGGTTGGAAGGGCTGGGGTCAAGTTGAGCTATTTCTATCATCTGATTGATATAAGACTTCCATCTCAATTGACCAACTTTTATTATAGGAGCCATAACAGTTCCTATTTCATTTACCATTTTATCAGCAATAGGTCGTTTAAGGTCTTCACAACACTTTTTTTCAAATTCTTTTT
>JANPIG010000296.1:0-4231 GCA_031424875.1 Cytophagales bacterium | reverse complement strand
ATTTTAAAGCCTCATTTTTGGGTGAGAGAAAACGCTAAACTGAATGCAGAAGTAGATTTGACCTACAAATGGAATAATTTATTACTGCCCATCGAAGTAAAATCAGGAGCAAAAGGAAGTCTTAAATCATTGCATGAATTTATGGATATTGCTCCTCATTCATTTGCCATAAGATTTCTAAACAATAAACTTTCGCTGGAATCCGTAACTACTCGTAATGGTAAAACATTTAGTTTGTTAAATCTCCCTTACTTTGCTGTATCGCAATTGGATAGGTATATTGAATGGGGAATGAATGAAATTGATTTTAGAAAATGAATGAGTTAACATATTTTTTTAACGTAACATTCCTATACTTTCTGTAACAATTTGAAACGTTTATTTATAAACAAAACAACTAATTAACTAATAATCAGACATTTACCTACAAGTAACAATTCCATCATTATTTGAAAGATTACTAACATACAATCCCTTCAATCTTCCCCAATTTTGACTCATTAAAAAATCTAAAAACGATTTTAAAGTAATGAGTCAAAATTTAAAAGTCTTCGTTTGGTCAATCTCTGCCGCTTTGGGTGGTTTTCTTTTTGGCTTCGACACCGCCGTAATTTCAGGGGTAGAACAAACCCTTCAAAAACTCTGGAATCTTTCCGTTTTTGAACATGGTTTCACCGTTTCTATTGCCTTGATTGGTACGGTTCTCGGCTCTATTTTGGGCGGAATTCCTGCGGAAAAATACGGTAGAAAAATCAGTTTATTATTGATTGCCGTTCTCTATTTAGTTTCCGCTTTGGGTTCTGCCTACGCAAACGAATGGACAACTTTCTTGATTTTCAGACTTTTAGGAGGTTTTGGCGTTGGCGTATCCTCGGTGGTTGCACCCATGTATATTTCAGAAATTGCTCCTCCTTCCAAGCGTGGGCGATTGGTGGCTCTTTTTCAATTCAATATTGTTTTTGGCATTTTGATGGCTTATTTATCCAATTATTTATTGGGTGAAATGGGCGAAAATTCGTGGCGTTTGATGTTGGGCGTACAGGCTATTCCTTCGATAATATTTATTCTGTCAACTTTTGGCATTCCAGAAAGCCCCCGTTGGTTGATTTTGAAGCGTGGAAAAGTGGAAGAAGCTCGCAAAATTCTCCAAACCATTGATGCTTCCGAAGCTGATAAAGTGGTTTATAATATTCAGCAAAATGTTTACGCTGCCAGTCAATCTAATTTCAGAAATTTATTCCAATCCATCTATAAACGCCCCGTTACGTTGGCAATTTTATTTGCCGTTTTCAATCAGGTTTCAGGCATTAATGCCATTATTTATTATGCTCCTCGCATTTTTGAAATGGCAGGTTTAGGGAAAGATTCTGCCTTGCTTTCATCAGCAGGCATTGGATTTATCAACCTGATTTCCACGCTTTTAGGTCTGTCTTTAATTGATAAATTTGGTAGAAGAAATCTTATGTTAGTGGGTTCTGTGGGGTTAATTTTATCCCTCAGTCTGGTTGCTCACGCCTTTTATACCAATGACCTCGGGGGCATGAACGTTCCGATTTATCTCTTCCTTTTCATCGGATTTTTTGGGTTTTCGCAAGGGGCAGTTATTTGGGTTTTCATCTCTGAAATATTTCCGAATGAAGTACGTGCTTATGGACAAGCTTTGGGCAGTTTCACCCATTGGATTATGGCGGTGGTTATCTCTTTTTCATTCCCTTACATTTCGGCAACTTTTGGCGGTGGATTAACCTTTTCATTCTTCGCTTTGATGATGGTTTTGCAACTTCTTTTCGCTTGGGAAATGATGCCCGAAACGAAAGGAACATCACTTGAAAAAGGGGAAAAAGTGGTTTTTGTTCATTAGAATCCAATAATTAATAACCCATGAAAAAATTAAACGTAATATGTTTTGGTGAAATGCTTTGGGATATGCTTCCTACGGGTAAAATGGCAGGTGGAGCTCCCATGAATGTGGCAATTCATTTGAAAAATTTTGGTCATAATGCCTCTATTATTAGTCGAGTTGGAACCGATGATTTAGGTAAAGAATTACTCGAATTTATTGATAAAAATGGGCTTGATGCTCAATTCATTCAACAAGGACAAAATCACTTAACGGGCGTGGTGAAAGTGAATATGGATGATAAAAATAACGTGAGTTATAAAATTGTTAAACCCGTGGCTTGGGATTATATTTTGTTGGAAGAAGAAGCTCTAAATGCCGTCAAAAATGCTGATTGCTTCGTTTTTGGGAGTTTATCAGCAAGGTCAGAGCAGACGTTCAATACCCTTAAAAAATTCTTAGAAGTTGCTCCCATAAAAGTTTTAGACATCAATCTTCGTCCGCCTTATTACGACAAAGAGACGGTTGAGTTTCTCTTAACAAAAACGGATATTCTCAAACTCAATCATTTAGAATTAGACGAAATATGTGCGTGGTTTTTTGAAGCAAATAACATTAATGAAAAGTTATCTCAACTTTCAAAAATGTTCAACATCAAAACTATTTGTATCACCTTGGGCGAAGACGGAGCGATGCTTTTTCACGAAGGAAAAATTTATAAAAGCTCAGGATTTGAAGTGGAAGTAGCAGACACCATCGGAAGTGGAGATTCATTTTTAGCCTGTTTTATTGCTAATTTTTTGAACCAAGAAAATATCGATAAAACCCTCCAAAAAGCCTGTGCAGTAGGGGCATTAGTGGCTCAAAATCATGGAGCCACGCCCTTTATTTCAGAACAGGACATTCAAAATTTATTGAATATAAGTCAAGGAAAACTCATGGCATGACTATAACAGATTATCTATTATCAGTAGTTTACAAGTTTAGTCATGCCATGAGTAAAATTATCTTGATACTTAAAAACAGTCAAAATTAGAGTAAACAACCAGTTTAAACAATCCAAAATGATGAAAAAAACTTTATTATTTCTCATTATCGTGCTGCTAACCACGGTTCAGGTTACGTTGGCACAACAGCGAACCATTACAGGAAAAGTAGTGGCGGCTGAAACCAATGAAATGCTAATTGGAGCAAACGTTTTGATAACGGGAACCACCAGAGGAGCAACCACCGATGCCGATGGAAATTTTACCATAAGCATCCCCGACAATGCCACAACTTTAATGGTTTCTTACATTGGTTATGCCTCAAAAGAGGTATCAATTAAGGGTCTGAGTAACATCACAATTGCTTTAGTGGCAGGTAAAGAATTGAGCGAAGTTATAGTGGTTGGTTATACTTCTTCCAGAAAGCAAGATTTGACGGGAGCGGTTGCTGTGGTCGATTTGAAACCCATTAAAAATATCAGTTCGGGAAATCCAATGCAGGCTTTACAAGGTCGTGTGGCGGGTTTATACATTGAAAAAGATGGTTCGCCAAATGGTTCAAATAGTCGAATTCTGATTCGTGGAGCGAATACTTTGGGTAATAATGACCCACTTTATGTGATTGACGGTATTCCGACAACCCGTCCAGAAGTGTTCCAGAACATGAATCCTTCAAATATCGAGTCCATTCAAGTTTTGAAAGATGCTTCGGCTCAATCAATTTATGGAGCCAGAGCATCCAATGGTGTTATCATTGTTACGACCAAAAATGGCGGAGATACCAATGGAAAAGTAGAATTTCAGTTCAACAGTAGTGTTGCGGTTCAATCAGAAAAATCTATGCGTTTCAAAATGCTGAATTCAGCAGATAGAGGGCGTGCATTATGGCAAGCCTCCGTGAATGATGGGCAAGATCCAGCGGCTGGTTACGGTGAAATTTATGATTTTAACTGGAATAAAAACTACGCAAATCCTGTATTATCAGGTGTTTCTGTGAAGCCTTTTGTGGGTGGCGATCCAAACGCGCCCGCAGGCGATACGGACTGGCAAGATGTAATGTACAAAACGGGAATTGTTACCAGAAATGACTTTACAGCATCGTTCGGTAACAAAAATTCATCCATAGAAATCAATTTGGGGCAACTCAAAAATACGGGTATGTTGCGTTATACCAATTATGACCGTCTGAGTGGAAGCATCAGTGCCTTGACTCGTGCCTTCAATGATAAAGTTAGATTTGGTCTTAATTTACGAATTGCTAATTCCAACGAGACCTTAACGGCAAGAGATTTGGGCGGTGCTTCAACAACCTTTTTGGCAGTTACCTTAGCCCCTACCATCCCAGTTTATCAAAAAGACGGTTCAACGTATGCAGGTGCATCAGGTGGGGGCTATTCAGATAGAA
>JANPIG010000295.1:0-8349 GCA_031424875.1 Cytophagales bacterium | reverse complement strand
TTGGGAAGTAATCAGTCTATGGCAGTCGCTATCAACGACCCCGCCAGTTATGCTGCTTTGGTCGGTGGTGGAAATAGTAACCTTCCTCCTGTAGATTTACCTTGTAATAGCACTTGTGAAGCAGCAGATTTAATCTCTTTTATCCGTAATCAACAAGTATTAGCCGTTGGTTATTCAACAGAAATTACGGCAGCTCATAATGCAGGAAATATGACCCCTGCCCCTGTTTATCCAACGGGTAATTCGGTAGCCGATCAATTAAAAATCGTAGCTCGTTTAATTGGTGGTGGACTCAAAACGAAAGTCTATTTTATTTCGCTTGGTGGTTTTGATACACATTCGGGTCAAGTAGTAAGTAGTGATAAGACCACAGGAGCTCATGCAACACTTTTGGGGAGATTATCGGCTGGAATTAAAGCATTTCAAGATGATTTGCAACTACGTGGGATCGAGGACAAAGTAGTAGGTTTTACTTTTTCAGAATTTGGAAGAAGAGCAAATTCTAATGCAAGCGTAGGCACAGACCATGGAGTAGCTGCACCGATGTTTGTCTTTGGAAGTAGCCTAAAACGACAATCAGTAGGCAGAAACCCTAATATTGGGGGATATTCAAATCTACCCTCTGATTTGAATGGAACAGTAGGAAATCAAGATTTGAAAATGCAAATTGACTTCCGAAGAATTTATTGGGATATTCTGGTTGATTGGTTTGGAAGAAATAAAACCGATGCAACATCCTTATTTTTGAACAAATCATTTGATACGGTTTCGCTATTTACTGATGAAGTATGTACCATTAAAACAGGAAACTGGCACGATGAAAAAACTTGGTCTTGTGGTCGAGTACCTTTCTCCTCTGAGCATGTTCGTATATGTGCAGGACATACCGTAACGCTTAGTGCGAACGCATCTATCAAAAACCTTCAAAATTATGGTAACTTAACAATGGCAGCAGGGGTGAATTTGTCAATAGCAGGAATCTAAACAAATATTACATCTTCAATAATAGTTTGTCCAACTTCTTTGTTAATCATTGATACAATTTTGTTTTTTGCCAACAACAATTCATTGCGAAGCGGAGAGGAATCTAATTGAATAAATAATTTATACTCTTTAATATAAATCTCTGTAGTACGAGATGAAATAACGGTACCCATAATTTGTTCCCAATACGAAACCACATAAGTCTCATTGAATTTAGAACGAAGTTTATACAACTCCATCATATCATCAATGGCATCTTTTAAAGGTAATGCCTTTGTACCTCTTCTAACATTTTCTCGATTGTACTGGTAAATTTGAGCCATAATTAAAGATTCATGAAGAACGGTTAAGGGTAATTAAGGATTATTTTTTCTCTACAATCAAATTTACACAAAAATACTATAAACTCAACTTCCCAAAAGTTCTTTTTAATTTTAAGAAGTTTTTAAATAAAAATACCCTTGACGTTTTCTAAACATTAAGGGCATTTTTATTAAAATTTTAATTTCTCATGATAACTTAAAACTTAGGACATTTCAACTCTCCTTTGCGTGAACGACCATGCTTACGTGGTTCTATCCAATCAGTAAAAACATAAGAAAGTGAAATCTCGTGAGCTCCACCCGTTGAACCTAAGCGTGAAATGGTTGCATCGTAACTATATCCAATCGAAAAATTATCCTGTCTGTATCCAACCAAAATCACGGCAGCATCGTGGCTTATGATGCTTACATCGTCTTTCGTATAGGTTTTTAAAGGAATTCCTCTATACCATAACCCTAAAACCATAGGCGAATAAGTCAAATATGCCCCCACATCTAATTGGTCTGACGCACCCTGACGCTTATAATGTATTACAGGCGTAATACTTTTTTCACGTTCAATGGCATCACCCATATTATTGCCAATCATATAATCTGCCAAAGGGATTCTAAAACCTGCTTGGACACCAATTTTCATAGGCAAACGAATGTCTTTGTCATTAAAAGATTGTGTTGGTTGATTTAAATGATGAAGAGAAGCTCCTACCCAAAATTGTTCAGAATAGACCAAAGCACCCGTAGAAAAATCCCAATATTTTAGTTGTGGATTAGTATTTGCTCCCCCCTGCAAAATTTGGTCGGAAGAAAATTTTGGAAAAGTACTATATCCAGAACTAATGTAGGATGCAATCTGATCGCCAAAAGTATAATCAGCAAAATTGATTCCTCTAGTTACATAAGAACCTTGTACGCCCAGTTTGGCAGTAAGTTTATCACTCAATTTCAAATGATATGAATAAGTTGCTCCAATATCTGTAGTGGTCAGATTAGTAAATTGACGGTCAGTTGTCATCAAAATACCAACACCACTATTAAATTTATCAATATAGACATCCGCAGACAATGAAGACGTTACGAAGTTGGCACTTAATGAAGGCCACTGATTACGATGATTAAAATTAACCCGTGGAGCCATTGCCGAACCCGTAAATGCTGGGTTTAGATACAAAGGGGCGGCATAAAATTGGGAGTACTGTGGGTCTTGGGCTTGTGCGAAAGTCCCAAAGATAATCCCTATTAATAGTAAAAAACCTCTTTTCAACATGGATTTAGGAATGTTTTAGCATATCTTCATTCGGAAATAATTTAACCACAGAACACTAAAAACGGTTTAATATTTGACGCAACAACTTAGAAATGTAATTTATTAATTTAAAATAATACAATTTAAGGTTATTGAAAAATTTTTACGCTTAAATTACGTTTATTTTAAATATTTGAAGACTTTTTTACGTATGTCTTCATATTAAATCAAGCAAATTTAATGCCGATATTTCGGTTCAGCGTGAACGGTAAAAAGTGAACGATTTTGAGAACGAATATCATTACCCATTAAATTACGTTTTTAAAACATTTGAGCATACAACCTTTCACATAAAAATAATGTCTTTCCAATAAGTTATTAATAATGATTTCAAGTTGAATAGTAAAAACCGTTCATCCTTTACCGTTCGCCGTGTACTAACTAAGTGATAACGAAAAAATGATAAGAATTAGTAGCATAAAACAATTTATTTTGCCTTGCCTTATGTTAGTTTTAGCATTTGGAGGGTCAAATATTACTTTTGCTCAATTTAAAGTTTCAAAAACTTGCATTCCTGAATGTCCAGACTCTACTTCAGCAACCATTTTTAAAGATACTATTTCAACTCCAAAAGCCACTGCTTGGCAATGGGATTTTGGCGATGTAGCCAGTGGGGCCAAGAATACTTCCAAACTCAAAACTGCCGCTCACCTATACACCACACCAGGCATAAAAACTGTTACGCTTACCCGTACAGTGAATGGTCTGCCCGTTGTTACTACCCAAACTATTACCATTAATAATCCACCCAGACCGTTTTTCTTGGGCAATTCTCCTTCGCAACAAGATACTACGATTTGTAAAGGGGATTTCCTGACACTCGACCCGTATAAAGGCGGCGGCGACCCCAAGTATAGGTATATGTGGTATCCGAAGGGAGACACTACTCAAACCCTGCGTGCAGACACTACAAGTTGTTATTCTGTACAGGTAACTGATACTATCACAGGCTGTTCGGCTCAAAACAAAATCAATGTAAAGCTTTGTGTGCCACCCCCACCGAAGCCTCCTGAGAATTATTGGTATTTCGGAAATAATGCGGGAATTAAATTTTCAAATGGTAGTGCATCGGCTGATGATAAAGGCAAGATTGATACTAAAGAAGGTGTTTCATCTATTGCAGATGCTAACGGAAATCTGCTTTTTTATACTGATGGACGAAAGATTTATGATAAAAATGGTACAGAGTTAGCTTCGCTCAAACCTGATGCTTTGGCAGGTAGTGAGGTATCTACGCAATCCGCCGTTATTGTGCCACAGCCCAGTTGTCAGGGTTGTCAGTCTTTGTATTATGTTTTTACTACAACAGATATAAATGGCTCTAAACAATTGAGTTACAGCGTGGTAGATATTCGTCAGAATAAAGGACAAGGTAAGGTTATTGAGAAAAATGTAATCTTGGATGATGAAGCTTCAACCGAACAAGTGATTTCACATTTCGTAAAAAAGGACTCCACTTACTGGGTAATTTCACATGATTACGGAAATGATACCATTCGGTTAAGAAGAGTTACAAAAAATGGCGTTTCTATTTCAAAAGTATATGCTACTGGAACAAAAATAGATAGTTTATTCAAGGGAGAAGGGTATTTAAAAGTATCGCAAGATGGTACAAAATTAGCCGTTGCCATTCCAGGGGGTGTAAGAAATTTAGTAGATATCTATGATTTTGCTGATTCAACAGGAGCAATTACCAATAAAAGAACTATTGATTTAGGACCTGCACCTCCAAAACTTTACGGTGTAGAATTTTCTCCCGATAGTAAGACGATGTTTGTAACCTTACAGGCTGATACTTTGAAAGATTCGACCTCATATTCATCGTTACTGCGTTTTGATTTGACGGATAAAGATTCTACGGTAATAGCCAAATCGAAGGTTTTGATTGATTCTTCTCGAAAAGATATTTATGGTTCGGTGCAATTAGCACCCGACGGCCGGATTTATCTTGCTGTGGCAGGAAGTAAATTTTTGGGCTTAATTAAAACACCCAATGATACTTTAAAATACAATAAAACTACTGGCAAAATTGACACTGCGTATTACCAAAGAAATGGATTTGATTTAAACGGCAAAACCAGTCAGTTAGGTTTGCCGACAACTTATAATATTACCAGTGAAAACAATGAAGGCGTTGGAATAAGTGCTTCAGATACATGTTTAGGTTCACCAAGTAATTTTCAAACAAATCATTTATGCGGAGATAAACTCAAAAATCTAAAAACAGATTGGCGTTTTTATAAGGGTGATGTACCACAAGACGGTAAGCCAGTAGGTTCACCCATTGCCAGTATTAGGGGTGGAGAAGGAGACAATGGCTTGAAAGCAACTTATACCTTTACAGAACCAGGGAAATATTATGTGGTAGTAAACATGGGCAATCGTTGCAAGCCAGATACTATGCTTCCGCCCCAACCGTTTGAGATTTTGCCATTGCCCAAACCCGATTTGGGACCAGATTTGAACCTCTGTGCTAAAACAACAACGCTTGACTCAAAAGTTACCTTAGACAGTAGTAATTATTTTTGGTTTCGAGATAGAAAGTTTTTACCGAGAGATAGTTTACAAACATTGACTATTAACCAATCAGGCAATTATGCAGTTTTGGTTGAGGCGAGAGGATGTTTGGGTTTAGATACCATTAAGGTTGTTTTGGCACAAGCAAAAGCCCTTAATTTAGGAAAAGATACATTAATTTGTACGGGCGAAACTATTGTTTTGGATGCTTCGAGTGCGGGAGGAACAGGCTCTACCTACTCGTGGAGTACAGGGGCGACAACTTCGTCTATAGCAGTTACCATGCCAGGGCAGTACATCGTGAAAGTGAGAACGCCCATTGGCACAACTTTCTGCGAAACAGCCGATACAGTAGTTGTAAGATTGCGACCAAAACCATCATTTATCGCTACGCCGACTTTACCGACTGCTTGTAAATCAAACGATGGAAAAATTGACATAACCCTCACACCACCAGGAACTTATAGCTTTATTTGGTCAAAGGATGGTGCAGTTTTAGCAGGACAAACTACGTCATCTATCACGGGATTAACAACGGGGTCATACAAAGCAATTATTAATAGTCCTCTTACTTGTCAGGTTACTTCATCAACAATTTTGAATTCAGCGGCAACGCCAACGTCTCAAATTACGACCAAACCTTTAGATGTTACCTGCATAAGTGACGGCGGAATTGATATTGAAGTTTTGGCAAGTAGTAAGTTCAGACCCATCAGTTTTATACTTCGTCAACGAGACAATAGCGATGCCATAATTTCAAGAGGAGCAATGGCTTCAATATTCGTTTCTACGGGTAAATATGCCATAAAAGGCTTATTTACAGGAACTTACTATTTAGAATTTACGGATAATGATGGATGTAAATTCATTCCAAAAGACGATATTATTCTGAAAAAAATACCGAGAGTTGATGTTAAAATTGGCATCCCTCCAGCTCCCGTTTGCGAAGGAGAAATAGTAACACTCAATGCCATTAATAATAATAGTGGAACCATTTTATGGAGTACAGGGTCAACCCTACTTAATACCGATGTAACTAAAGCAGGTCTATATACTGTTACTATAACCTCTTTAGATGGTAAATGTAAAAGCTCTGAAAAAGTGCAAGTAACCTTCAAGCCTTCGCCAAAAGTGAGTATTACTGCCCCAAGCAGACTTTGTTTCACAACAAAATCAACGCAATTGGTGGGTAGTCCAACAGGTGGAATTTGGCAAGGACCCAATGTGAGTTCAACAGGAGTTTTTAAAGTACCAATGTTTGGGATTTATGCCGTTAGATATGAAGTAAATCAGAATGGTTGTTCAAGTTTTGATACTAAGGAAATAACTGTGCAAGATGCTCCAGTAATTGACTTGGGAGTAGATAAAAGTATTTGCAGAAATGACAATAATAATCCCATTGGTGTAAACAGTTTAGTAGGTGTAACTTATCGTTGGAACACGGGTGAAAATACGCCCAAAATTGTTCCAGATAGATCAGGAAGGTATGTTTTGACAGCTACCAAAGGGCTTTGCAGAACATTGGACACCGTGGTTGTAACGCTTTTACCTTCTCCAATTTTATCCCTAAAATCTGAAATACCTTTATGCGTTCCAGATAAACTTCCTGTACGCCTAAATGCAGGAGGAGGAGCGGGCTTAACTTATAAATGGCAACCCAATGGAGAAACAACCCCTCAAATTTTGGTATCTAATATTGGTATTTATTCAGTAGAGGCTACTAATAGTTTTGGCTGTAAAACTCCTGCTCAGACTAATGTAGTGGATAGATGCGAACCGAGTATTTTAGTACCTGATATTTTTACGCCAAATTCCGATGCCTTAAACAACGATTTTGTAGTTTTCACAGCACATATCAAAGAATATGATTTGAAAATTTATAATCGTTGGGGGGAGTTAATTTTTACTGCTAAAACTCCCGAAGATCGGTGGGATGGCAAGTACAAAGGTATTCCTGTGAAACCAGATTCATTTGCTTGGATAATTACTTATGTACCAGAGTATTTTCCAGAAAGAGGACTTCAGAAAAAAGAGGGAGCTGTTACAGTGGCTTGGTAATAAAGAAATAATAGTTTCAAGCATAAAAAAGTGGAGATAATCGTGTAATTATCTCCACTTTTTTTATGCTTGAAATTTTATGCCAAAACTCTATCGGATGCTTCTAAAAGCGTATTTGTTGTAATTTCCGAATGAGATTCTTCAGGTTTATGAGTTATGTGAATTGTTTTGACTCCGGCCTTTCTTCCTGCTTTGATATCACGATGTGCATCTCCAATCATCCAAGATTTCATGGGATCAATCCTGTATTTTGCCAACGCTTTTTCAATCATCAACGAATCGGGTTTACGAGTAAGCGAAGCCGTTGTAAACTTTTCGTGATGTGGACTGAAATAAATATCATCCAACAAATTTCCACATTGTTCTTGAAAATAGTTGTGGCATTTCATAACGTCTTCCCGAGTATAAATACCCTTAGCAATCCCAGACTGATTAGTAATAACAATCAATAAATAGCCAGCGGCTTTCAATCTTTGGAGTGCTTCAATTGTTCCTTCTGGAATAATATAATCTTCAAGGCGATATACATAATCTACTCTATCTACGTTTAATACGCCGTCACGATCTAAAAAAATACATTTGTTCATAATTCAATGGTTTTATATGGGATTTTGTCTAAGATATATATTATTGATAGACTTAGGCTAATCACGCATAAGAGATATAAATATAACTATACAATTATTTTTTTGTACGAATTTAATATAAAATTTGTTTATGTCAAAATTGTTTATACAAAAACCCAGACTTTTTTAGATTAGTCTGCGTTTTCTCTGGAAATTATTAATGAGTAATTCCTTTGAATTATCAGATGAACCTACATTTGCTGAAATAGTATTCCTAATTTTCTAATATCGCATTTTCATATTGTAATTTTACTAAACCACTATAAATGCCATTTTCCAACAAAAGTAATGCTTCGTGTGATCCACTTTCTGAAATTTCACCTTCTTTCAACACATAAATCGTATCAACATTTCTGATAGTTGCCAAACGGTGGGCAATAATAATGGTGGTTCGATTTTGCATCAATCCGTCCAAAGCATCTTGCACTAATTTCTCCGATTCAGAATCTAAGGCACTGGTGGCTTCGTCTAAAATCAAAATGGCGGGGTCTTTCAAAATTGCTCGGGCAATGGCTACTCGTTGGCGTTGCCCACCCGA
>JANPIG010000294.1:0-5530 GCA_031424875.1 Cytophagales bacterium | reverse complement strand
CGGTATGATTTTTTAAAAGCCTTTCTGTACATTTGTATATATCATTTTTTGACTCCTATAAAAGAGGTAAATAAATGATAATTAGAGAGATTTCTTCTTGAATTTTTTGTTGTCGCCATTCTAAATCTTTATCAATCTTTTTACCGTCTAATTTTAATACTGAAAATGAATCGTATTGTTTTGATACGATGATGCTTTTATTATAGGTAATTCATTGAAAATGCACACAATTCGTTATTTTATGAAGATAAAACTTACTGTTTTTCTCATTTTGCTCTTTAAAATCTCATTTCAAATTTGCGGACAACAAACCGTAACTTTTGGTCTTGGTAATACCAAAAATATCATGGTTACGTCTTCTTCCAACAGTTCTGATGGAGCAAAAACGCTTCAGAGCTCGGGTTATTTACCTAATCTCAATTCAGCTTCACGGTTTTTATCACAAGCCACTTTAGGGGCTAAACTGTCTGATATTCAGTCGGTTGCTAACCTTGGAAAGGAAAAATGGTTGGATAATCAGTTAGGTATGTCCAATTCATTTAGTATGTCGGGATATGTTCGTTATCTGCATCGCATTCGGGTGGATTCTATGCTTCGGAATAATCCTGCGGGCGGCTATACACTTGATAATGTGGGTATTCAAAACTGGGTTTTTGATGCTTCATGGTTTCAAGGAAGCCTTACTGCCCCCGATGTAGTGCGGTGGCGAACGGCTTTAGCGTTGAGTGAGATTTTGGTAGTTTCTCGTAATTCCGATCTCGACGGAGAGCCTTATGGCATGGCCAGTTATTATGATATTTTATTGAGAAATGCCTTCGGAAATTACCGTACTTTATTAGACTCTATTACCTATCATCCTGCTATGGGGTCATATCTGACCTTTCTGAATAACAAAGCTGCCAATCCTGCCAAGCAAATTTATCCTGATGAAAATTACGCTCGTGAGATTATGCAATTGTTTTCAATTGGATTATTTAAGCTCAATTTGGATGGCTCAGAAATGAAGGATACCAATAATAAATCCATTCCTACTTATACCAATACTGATATTGCTAATTTAGCAAAGGTTTTCACAGGTCTGGGTTGGGGTGATAGACGATATTTGGGTCAATATCAAAAAGATAAGTGGAGCTATACCAAAAAGATGAAGTTTTTCCCGCTCGATTCGCTTGATTGGTCATATTGGAATGGCAATCCAATCTATAAAGGACACGATCCCTCGGCTAAAACCTTCTTGGGAAGTTCTTTGCCAAACCGTACCAATCTGCCCACAGCACAATGGGAACAGGATATTCCAGATGCTTTGAACATTATTTTCAATCATCCCAATGTTGCCCCTTTTGTCTCTCGAAGGTTAATTCAGCGGTTGGTTACCTCCAATCCTTCACCTGCCTTTATTCAACGTGTTGCTACGATTTTTAATAACAATGGAAGTGGGGTTCGGGGAGATTTGAAGGCAGTTATTAGAGCCATTTTACTTGACCCCGAAGCCTGCGATTGCAATGCTGATCAAAATAGTAATTATGCAGGAATGTTGCGTGAACCTTTCGTGCGATATATGAATCTGATGCGTGGCTTGAAACTGACAACACAAGGAGGAGTTTACAGAAATTCGATGAATGATATTTATAATAGAATTGAGCAAATTCCCCTGTATTCGCCCACAGTATTTAATTTCTTTAAGCCTGATTATATTCCAGATGGCGATTTAAAAGCGGCAAATAAATATGCTCCAGAATTTCAATTGCTTAATTCACAGACACTTACAGGATATACTAATGCCCTAAATCGTTGGTTAATTGATGACTCTCCAAGTGAATTTTGGAGTTTATTCGATAACGAAACTTATAAGCCCGACCAAGACCCAAGTTTTGATTTAGCCTCAGATTCCACATTAGCCAAGAATGATTATGTGCCGCAATTATTGGATAAATACAACATGATTTTGGCTCATGGGGCTATTCCTAAAGCGCACCTGGAAACCATTCGTAAAGCCATTGTTAGTATGCCTTATACGTATGATTGGCAGGGCAAACCCAATCAAGATGATATTTATAGAAGAATCCGAATTGCTATTTTTCTGATAATGTCATCACCAGATTATTTGATAAACAGATGAAATTATTTGTGATTTGGTGAGTTGTGATTTAGTGAGTAAATGACAATTACAAATTACTCACTAAATCATAATTCACCAAATCACCATTGATTGAAACACATGAATCGAAGAAATTTTATAAGACAGGCAGGTTGTGCAGCTATGGGCAGTACCACGCTGTTGAGTACCCTCACAAACTTAACCAGCTTAAATGGTGCCTTGGGGGCTGATTTGTTGAAATCTGCACCACCAACTGATTATAAAGCCATGGTGTGTATTCTGCTTTCGGGTGGCATGGATTCTTTCAATATGCTTGTTCCCACGGGAACCACTACAGGAGGAGATAATGGCTACAATGAATATAAAACCGTAAGAACCGACCTTGCTTTGCCTAATGTGGGTTCTGCGGGTGGATTATTGCCCTTGACCAGTCCGCAATGTACCAGTTTCAGAGGAATTAACTGTAATTATGGTTCGTTTGGTGTGCATCCCAGTATGATGGGAGTACAGAGTTTATTTAATTCGGGTAAATTAGCTTTTATGGGCAATATTGGTACGTTGGTTGAACCCATTGCCAACTATACACAATATCAAAGTGGACTAAAAAAACTGCCCCTTGGGATGTTTTCCCATTCAGACCAACAGCAACAATGGCAAACTTCGGTGCCACAAAGCCGTGATGCAGCGGGTTTTGCAGGAAGAATTGCAGATATGATGAATGCCGTCAATTCGCATCAAGAGGTTTCGATGAATATTTCTTTGGCTGGAAAAAATATTTTCCAGCGAGGACAAGATATTGCAGAATATGCTATCAGTAATAATGTCAACCCTAATAATGTGGGTTTTGATAGTTTGCCCTCTTGGTGGGGAAATTCAGGGCTTTTGACCAAGACTCGTAATGATGCTTTAGATAGTTTAGTCTCAAAAACATACGCTAATTTGCTCCAGAAGACCTATTCGACTACTACAAAAGGGGCAATTGCTTCATTTGGCGTGTTTAAAGATGCTTTACAAAAAGTTCCTACCATTACTACCACATTTCCAAATTCAAACCTTGCGGATGACCTTACAGCAATTGCCAAAATTATTAGTGTACGTAATTTCTTGGGAGCAAAAAGGCAGATTTTCTTTATTGATGCGGGTGGTTGGGATATGCACAGCAATCTGATTCCTGAAATAAATATTCGTCTGGGTGAAGTGAGTGCTGCTCTCAAAAGTTTTTATGATGCTACGGTGGAGTTGGGAATTGCCGATAAAGTTACGACCTTCACCATTTCTGATTTTGCCAGAACCATCACTTCCAATGGCGGAGGGTCAGACCATGCTTGGGGAGGCAATACTATGGTAATGGGTGGGGCAGTAAATGGTAAAAAGATATACGGTGCATATCCAAAAATGGACGTCTTGAGTGCTTCCAACCAACAAAATACATCTTTCAGAGGAACATTTATTCCCTCTATTTCTACTGATGAATTTTATGGAGAATTGGCTCTTTGGTATGGCGTTAGTCCTTATGATTTGTGTTATGCTTTGCCAAATTTGGGTAATTTTTATAGCTATGCTCCCAACAATTATCCAGTCGGATTTATGAATTTTGGCGGTACGGCTATTTCGACAGATAATTTACCGCAGAATTGTTTAACGTATTGATTTTTAATAGGGTTTAGTTTTTAGTGTAATAAACGATTGATTATCAGTTATTTATATTAAAAAGTATTTTCCTATGTGAGTATTTTTTTAATAGAGCCGTAGGCTCGGAGCATTTTGTAGCAACGGGTTTTAACCCGTTGAAAACAATACGAAAGAACATTTCATGAGCCATAGGCTCGGAGCATTTTGTAGCAATGGGGCGGGTCGCCGCTGCGATTTAACCCGTTGAAAAATAACAGAATAGGCATATTTTATATGTTTCAGATTCAACGGATTGAAATCCGTTGCTACAAGATGCTCCGAGCCTACGGCTCTTTTCAGCACTCAAAAACTTACGCATAAATTGTATAATTGAGTCCCGCAAAACGCATTGAATCTCCAAAATAAAATAGATCATAAACTCCAAAATTAACATAGGCTTTGTTCTATATAATTTTGAAATTTACAACCTGTTTTAAAGTTTTTAAAATATAACCAACTCTTCTTACCTCCCCTTCGGCTTCATCGGAATCTTCGTTTTTTCTGTTGGAGTTGCCCCTCCTACTGGCACGGGTAGATTAGGGGTTGGTAACAAAAATAATTCCTCATCCACTTTCTGTACAATACTATCTTTTTTCAAAGTTGATGAAGCCGTTTTTGAATCTTCCTTTTTCATAGTGGCTCTTTGCGAAGGTACAATCGTCCACGGGTAGGTTTTTTCCATCCATTTCTTTTCAATAGCTTTTCTGTCCACGTGTCCTTTAATGTATTTTTCGATACATAGTGAGGCTATTGGAGCTGCATGAGCACCTCCCGAACCTGCATTTTCCACAAAAACAGCAATAGCAATTTTTGGATTTTCTCTGGGTGCAAAAGCCATAAAAATTGAATGGTTTTCTCCATATTTATTTTGCGAAGTTCCTGTTTTGCCGCACATCTGAATATCACTCATACGTCCATCGCCCGAGACCGTTCCATTATTCACAGCGGCTGTCATACCTGCAATAACGGTTTCAAAGTGTCTTCTATCAATATCAACTGATAATTTTTCTTTATATTTTGGGTCGGTTTCACCATTTTTTCCAACGCTTCTTACAAAGTGCGGACGAATATACCAACCTCTATTTGCCACAATAGCGGCTACATTCGCCATTTTTAAGGGATTTACAATAATTTCACCTTCACCAATACTATTACTGGCAATATTTGAAAATTTCCAACGCAAGGGTCCGCCATACATTTTGTCATAAAAAGCAACGCTGGGCAATTTACCCTTTTTCTCATTAGGCAAATCAATTTCAAGCGATTGACCAATGCCAAATTTTGCCACCATATCATCCCATTTTTGCAGGCCTATGGCAGATTTTTTAAAAACATTTGTTTCACTATTATTATAAATGATTCGCTTATAGGTCTGATAAAAATAGGGATTACAAGAATACTGAATGGCTTTCTGTACATCACTTGCCACGGGATGATTATGACTACAATTGATGGGTGAACCCCCATGACCAAAGCCCGTATTGGGATAAATTGCTCCCATTTGCAAGCCCACCAGCGCTTGAATAATCTTGAACGTTGACCCAGGACGATAATAAGCACTCGGCGGACGGTTCAACAGGGGGTGCATGGGATGAAGGTTGAGTTGTTGGAAATATTTAGAATATGTTCTCCCTGATAACAAACTTGGGTCGTAGGTTGGGGCAGAAACCATGGCTAAAATTTCGCCTGTTGAAGGTTCAATCGCCACCACGCTCCCCACTTTATGTTGCATTAAACTGTCAGCATAAGCCTGTAATTCAA
>JANPIG010000293.1:0-1752 GCA_031424875.1 Cytophagales bacterium | reverse complement strand
TAACTAAATTGGAAACTAAGAAAAGTAAAGAGTTTGAAAAAATTAGAGATGCAAAAATTAGTTTTTTTATTTCTAAGGATACTAACTTTTGTGTAAACAATTCTTTTGTTAAAATTCAAGAACCTGTTAGAGAAGGAAGTGGATTTAAACCTACAATTTCATTCAGAGAGTATGTCTATATTTCGGATAACATTGAAATTATTTTTGAAGTAGATTCTGAGGAAACAAAGAACTATCTTCAAAAATATCTATATAAAATCAATTATTTTGGAAAAAGAGGGTGTTTTTTCCAATTTACAGATTTTAATGAGAACCCACCAGAGTCTAATGTAAAACCATTTGATGTAAAAAATGGGGTTATTGGCGTATTACAATCTTATGACGATTTTGACGAAAAATCAACTTTTGACGAAGTTAACAGTTTTTCAAAAAGTAACGCTAAACGCAAAAAGCAGATTTTAGTATTGCCTTTGAAAGTGGAAAGCTCATCAAAAAACTTTACCTTATTTAATTAAACTGCTTTTTGATTACGAAAACCAGATAAGATAATTGATAAAATAATTCCTTTCTAAAATTCAGAAGGGAATTATTTTTTAATTTCTTATCTTTACCATGAAAATTGAAAATACTATTTACAAAATTCATGGATATAATAAGAAATATTGAGCCGTTGTTAGCGGAATATTTGACGATTTTTCCTGTGGTGGGGATTATTGGTCCTCGTCAGGTTGGGAAAACTACTTTGGCAAAGGCTTTGGCAAAAAATCAGCCAGTTCATTACCTTGATTTGGAGTCGGCGGCTGACCGTCAGAAATTATCTGACCCTGTGCTTTATTTGCAAAATCATCAAGATAAACTCATTATTTTGGATGAAATTCAGCAAATGCCTCAATTAATGGCAGAGCTTCGGGGCATTATTGATGCGGATAGACGAGTAGGACGGTTTATTATTTTGGGTTCGGCTTCGCCTACTTTGATAAAAAAGAGTGCGGATTCGTTGGCAGGTAGAATTGGATATATTGAGCTACCATCTTTTACACTTGATGAAGTTGGCGATGAAAATGAAACAAAACTCTGGCATAGAGGTGGTTTTCCGCTTTCTTATTTGGCTGGTTCTGAAAGGGGAAGTATGATTTGGCGGAAAAACTTTATCAAAACCTATATCGAAAAAGATTTGGCTTTGCTGGGGCTAAGTGCCGAACCGCAAACGATTGAACGTTTTTGGCGAATGTTGGCGAGTGTACACGGAAATTTATGGAATTCTGAAAGTATTGGTCGCTCAATGGGACTTACACATCCAACTATCAATCGGTATTTGGATTTGATGGAGGGAGCATTTTTGGTTCGTAGGCTACAACCCTATTTTGTCAATATCTCGAAACGTTTGGTAAAATCGCCCAAGATATATTTGCGAGATAGTGGGATTCTGCACGCTTTCAAGGATATTATTCAAGAAAAAGACTTGTTTGATGACCCTCAAGTGGGAGCATCATGGGAAGGTTTTGTGATTGAGCAAATCATTGAAACCATGCAAAATGTATTGATGGACGGGCAAGCGTATTTTTATCGAACCCAGCAAGGAGCAGAATGTGATTTGATTATTGAACATAATGGAAAGGTGAAAGCGGCTATCGAAATTAAAATGAGTTCAGCCCCGCAAATTAGCAAAGGGTTTAGAATAACAATGGCTGACACCAATGCCCAACAGGGTTTTGTGATTGCCAAAACTAATGAAACTTATAGGGTAGAAGA
>JANPIG010000292.1:0-11724 GCA_031424875.1 Cytophagales bacterium | reverse complement strand
AGATTTTTCTTTTATAGTCCGACCAATCATAGTTATAATAGAAAACACATAATCAATATGAGCATATGTAAGGCTAATAATAATTGCCCACAACCAAAGCCATGAAAGCCATGTATGCATTACTTTTTCGTTATGACTGTAATTAGTTACTAATACAATAATTAATAAGTAAATTACATAAAGTAACCATTTAAAAGTTCCTAATGTAATAAAATTCCATCCCGAAAGTGATAATATCTTGTTGTGAACAAGATCAAATTCATTATTTGATTTTATAGGTACATTTGAATAATTTACAGTATGCTGACGATTAAGCCTAATATCAATTGTAAATTCAGAAGTTACATTTATTACCCAAATTATTAGAAAAAAACTTATTATTAAAGTAACACTTGTTATTGAAAGAAATGCAAAATTAGATATGTTAAAAAAACGAATTATTAACAAATTAATAACAGTTAAAATAGTCGGAATTAGGTGAACATAAAGAAAATTATGCCAATACCATTTAACTATTTTATTGTTATTTTTTGACCTACTTAACATTTAAAATCAATTGGTTTCTTAAATTTTATTCGTGATAATTTAAGCAATTACCCTTACTTCAAAAACCCCTCTTCCTCCTTAGGCTTGGCAGTAGGTGCTTGCATAATCTGCGTTGAGTCGGTAATGATAGTGGTGGTATTACAACCTAAATCTGCATCTTTTGGTTTGCGGAAAGGCTCTTTTTTGAAACCTGCGGCAGCTAATGATTTATCGGCATATACTTTGTCCATAAACATTCCGTAGGCGGGCATTGCCATTTTTGATCCTTGTCCCAAAGCCAAATTTCGGAAGTGAATACTGCGGTCGTCGCCACCTACCCAAACACCCGCTACCAAATTTTGAGTAACGCCCATAAACCAACCATCTGAATAATTTGAGGTTGTTCCCGTTTTTGCTCCGATGTCGTTTCCTTTGGCACAATTATATCGGTTCAAACCTTGTGCTGTCCCACCCGATTCTTGGATGGCCCCTTTCAACATATATGTCATTTGATATGCCGTGCGGGCAGAAATTACTTGTTTTGTAGTAGTTTCAAAGCGTTTTAACTCATTGCCATTTTTATCTTCAATCCTCAAAATCATGATTGGGTCTATCCGATATCCTTCGTTCATAAAAGTGCAATAGGCCGCAACTTGCTCATATACAGACACTTCGCTTGCTCCCAAACAAAGAGCGGGTGTTGCATTGAGAGTACTAATAATCCCTGCTCGATTAGCAAATTCTGCCACTTTTACGGGCGTAAGTCGCTTCATTAATTTGGCAGAAATGGAGTTTATCGACAATCCCATGGCGTGACGGAGACTCATGCTGGCGTAGGAATAATGTCCTTCTGCATTTTGGGGAGTCCAAGATTTGCCAACCAAGCCATCTTCATGCCCAAAAGTTACGGGTTCGTCCACTACATAATCACAAAGATTAGCTACCTCGTTTTCCAAAGCAGCGGCATATACAAAAGGCTTGAAAGTTGAACCAGGCTGTCGTTTACTTTGACGAACGTGGTCAAATTTGAAGAATTTGAAGTTAATTCCACCCACCCAAGCTTTCACATGGCCGTCGTTAGGATTCATAGCCATAAAACCACAATTAAGAATTCTTTTATAATAATTCATCGAATCCAAAGGTGAAAGTGTCGTATCTTTTTCTCCTTGATATGAAAAAACGGTCATTCTCACAGGCGTTTTCAAGATTTTCCACACGGCATCTTCATCCCCATTATTGGCTTCCATCAAAGCTTTATAACGTTGCGTTCTTCGCATGGCATCTTTCAGAAAGCCTTTAATCTCGTGCATACGCTCGTCCACCCAGGGATTTCGCCCACGCCAATGAGCATAAAATTTCTTTTGCTCATCTCTCATATGGTTTTGCAATGATTCTTGAGCATAATCTTGCATACGAGAATCTATGGTTGTGTAGATGCGTAAACCGCTCGTATAAAGATTCAATTTTTCACTTTCATCACGAGTAGAATTGATGTCTGCAATGATATTTTGCAATTGTTTTTTAATGGCTTCTCTAAAATATGGAGCATCGCCCGTATTTTGATTTTCAACTTTAAAGTTTAATCCAAGCGTTTTTCCTTGCAATTCAACCGATTCGTCATGAGTGATATAACCATATTGATTCATTTGTCCAAGCACTACATTCCTACGAACCAGACATCTTTCTGGATGACGGCGGGGATCGTAAAGCGATGGATTTTGCAACATTCCAATCAAAGTAGCAGCTTCTTTTTCTGAAACATTATTGACATCTTTGGCAAAGTAAGTTTTGCAAGCCACTCTAATTCCGTAGGCATTATTACCAAATTCCACTTCATTGAGATACATTTTCAGAATCTCCTGTTTGGTATAACGGCTTTCTAAACGGATTGCTAAAATCCATTCTTTCGTTTTGGCAATAATTGTTCTAACCAAAGGAATTTTAGCTAAAATACCTTTATAACTCTTTGCCTCCTCGGGGTCGTCTGAATCAGGACTACGACGAGTATCAAATAAATTTTTAGCTAATTGTTGTGAAAGTGTACTACCTCCCCCTGCACCCCCAAAATGCGTAATAACCCTAAAAGTTGAGCGTAAATCTACCCCCGAATGTTGGGTAAATCGAGCGTCTTCCGTAGCAATAAGAGCTTTGATAAGATTAGGTGAAAGTTCTTCATATTCAACGGGAGAGCGGTTTTCACGAAAATATTTACCTAATTCTACACCATCTTCTGATAGTAAAATAGACGATAATTGGCTTTTTGGATTTTCCAACTCTTGCAGGCTTGGCATACCTCCGAAAAGCCACAAAAAATTGAACTGGACAGCGAATATGTAAAGTAAGAAAACAAGCACTCCGATACCTGACCATTTCCAGATTTTTTTAATGAGTGATTGATATTGACCTTTTTGTAATTGAATCATTGATAGCTTATTATGGTAAGGAATTTTTTTCGGATTGTGGATTTTTGATTTCGGATTGTGGATTTATTGTTATGGTTATAAATCCATAAACCGCAATCAAAAATCCACAATCAATAATTGTCTTCTACAAATTTAAAAATTTATAACGAAACATATACAATTCGCAGAAAAACAACAAATTACTATAAATATTGAGTACTTAAGACATTGTAGTTTTTGTACTAAAAACGTAGAAATTATTTTAAAATTGCTAATACATTTTTAAGGAACCATTCATCTACTTTATTATTAATAAACAAAAATAGTAATATTTTTTAA
The DNA here is from genome assembly GCA_031424875.1 of Cytophagales bacterium. Classification (GTDB taxonomy): domain Bacteria; phylum Bacteroidota; class Bacteroidia; order Cytophagales; family Spirosomataceae; genus Arcicella. Next base: position 8,458 of record JANPIG010000292.1, on the reverse strand, counting down.
ACAATTATTACCATTTTTATTAATGAATTTAGTATGTTTGCATAACATTATATCACAATTTTAAGAAAAGTTTTACTTATTATGAGTTTTTACTTAAAATCCACAAATCATTTTTAACCATTAAGAAATCATGTTAAAATTATCCAATGCTATGAAGGGAATAATCTTTTTATTCACTTCTTTATTGTCATTTACGACGCTTTCTCAGACAATTGTTTCTGGCAAAATTACCGATGGTAAAAATAGTCCAGTTAATGGAGCAAGTATTGCCATTCAAGGCACTAATGAAGGTACTTTAACGGGTACTGATGGGCAGTTTAAATTAGAAACTAAGCAAAAACCTCCCTTCAAAGTATCTGTGAGTTTCGTGGGATTCAATTCACAAACCTTTGATATTACTAAAACTACTACCAACCTTGCAGTGGCATTAGCAGAAAGTAATTTATCACTTGAAGAGGTAGTGGTTTCTGCCTCCAGAAGAGCTGAAAAAGTGCAAGATGCTCCCGCTTCGGTATCGGTACTTTCTGCCAAAAAAATGCTGGGCTCTTCGGCAATTGATCCCGTACGAGAATTGATAAATGTACCTGGCGTCCAAATTCAGCAACAATCTGCTTCACGTATGAACATTGAAATGAGAGGCTCAGCAGGCCTCTTTGGAACAGGTGTTTTTCCTATTATGGATTACAGAAGTTTAGTGGGCCCGGGAATTGGTACTTTCCAGTCGGATGCCGTAGGTTTAAATTCGCTTGATTTATCAAGAATTGAAGTGGTAAGAGGCCCAGGTTCAGCACTTTACGGCCCAGGCGTAACGGCAGGAGTTGTGCATTTTATCACGAAAAGTGCCATTGATAACCCTGGTACTTCCATTGAATTGATTGGAGGACAACTGAATACTTTTGGTGGCTCAATCCGTCATGCTTATGCTAGTAAAGACAAGAAATTTGGTTTTAAAATTAATGCACATTATAAAAAAGGAGATGAGTTTACACTCAATGCTAGCGACGCTGACGATGCCAAACAAATTGCTAAATTCAAGAAGTCAGTTATCAATCCAGCACTCACAAATGGCGTAGTGGATGTAACAAAACCTGCGGAAACTTTATTGACTCAAGCTCAATTGGATCCAGACGGAGATGGCAATATGATGCAAAATAATTGGTGGAATAATGCTATCAATGGTACTTTTGAATTTAGACCTTCTACGGGTTCAAAAATCTTATTATCAGGGGGTTACAATAGGTCTTCAGCTGTTTTTTATAACTCACAAGGCGAAGGATTAGCTCAATCTAAAGAATATTGGACGCAAGTAAGATTCCAGAAGAATGGCTTTTTTGCTCAATTATTTTATGTGGACAATGATGGAGGAGGAAAGGATAATCCAACATTTTTATATCAGACCGGTAGCAATACATCTTTGGCTCGTAAGCAATTAGAAGGGCAAGTTCAGTATAATTTTGCTTTGCCAAAATTCTTAAACGCTGATATTACCGTAGGTGCTGATTATAGAAATGCAGCCAGTAATACTAACAGTTTAGTATATGGCAGAAATGAAAATGATGATGACTTTACAATGTATGGGGCGTATGCACAAGGTAAGTTTGGTTTGACCAATAAGATTGATATGGTTTTAGCAACGAGATACGACCAATTTAATTTTATTGATAAAGGAGCTTTTTCTCCGAGGATAGCTTTTGTCTATAAGGCATCGCCAAACCATACTTTCAGAGCTTCGTATAATAATTCAAGTTCGCCACCGTCGGCATTGGAATTGAATATTGACTTTCCAGTATCTACGCCCGTGCCAGGATTGTTTGATGTATGGTTGAGAGGTAATAAAACAGGACAAAATTTCTCGGCAAGCCCCATGATTGATTTAACTGCTCCAGGCTTCCCAGATTTACCTTTTGGAACACCAGGATTGCCTTTAGCAATACCTTATGGAGCCGTTACACCAGCCGTTTTGCAAGGACTTCAAGCAGCTTTGCCCGCTTCGACTTATGGTTTGATTGCAGCATTATTGACTAATCCCGCCAATGCACCTAAAGGCTTCTCGGGGCAGTTTCAACCCTATAATCTTTTCACAGGACAACCCTTATCACCCATAAATGCACCCGCAGCCATTCTTCAAACCAATGAAACTTTTGAAATTGGTTACAAAGGAACATTCAATAAAAAACTCACGGTATCAGCTGATTTTTATAGAGTTCATGAAACAGGTTTCCGTAATTTTACCGCTATCAGCCCAACCATCAGATATGCCAATCAAAATATAGCGGTTGATTTATCTACGGCAGTTCAAACTACAATATTACCACAAATTACTGCTGCTCTGGTGGCTCAAGGATTGCCACAAGCCACGGCAGCGGCTACGGCAGCACAATTAGCAGGTGCTGTGGCAGGTGCTTATAATACCGCAGGAACGGCTTTTGCTCGGCAAATTGCTCCACTTTCACCCATTTTTGGTGCTGTTGAAACAGATGGTGTTCCTGTAGATGGACAGGTACATAGTGCTGCTGGATATCGTACTTATGGAAACTCAGTTTATTACGGAGTTGACTTAGGGTTGAATTATGAAATCAATAAAAACTGGTCAGGATTTTTTAATTATTCAGCATTGAGTCAGAATGAATTTACAGCAGAAGATTTGGGCGAATCAAAAGATTCAGGATTAAATTATTTTTTGAATGTGCCAAAAAGTAAATTTAGGTTGGGTGTAAATTACTTTGGTGATAAAGGTTTTAGAGGCAATATGTCATTCCAGCATGATGATGCTTTCTTTGCCAGTTTAGGACAATTTTCAGGCATAACCAATGAGAAAAATTTAGTGGATGCAGGTTTAGGTTATAAAATGAAAAATGGAATAGCCATTGATTTGACATGTACAAATTTATTTGATTCTAAATACAGGGCTTTCGTGAATATGCCAAATATAGGCAGAAGAGCCATTGTAAAATTAACGATTGATATTAAATAGTTCAATGTTGGATGTTCGTTTTTCGAATTTAGTTTCCAGTGAAATAGTATTTTAACCAATATAGAATATCGAACTGCCATATGAAATATAACAAAGGGTAGTTAAAATCTTCAAGCGATTTTAACTACCCTTTGTTATAAAGCTATTTATTATAAACCGTAATTAACGATGTTCTGTAATTTAGCTTTTTACCGAATATCGAATATCAAACATCGAAAAACAAAACCTATTTCTTCTCCACCGCTGCTAAACGCTCCTTCGCCATCGTAAGTAGCTGACTCTTAGGATAATCAGTGATAAAGTTCTTTAAGGCTTTTTGATATACTTCCAAGTTCTGAGTCTTTGCCAAAAGCAATGTTTTCAAGAAAACAAACTTGTCTTCTATCTGGCTATTTGGGTATTGTTTCAGACCTGTATCTACAAAACTCTGGGCATCCACAAAATTATTGGCGGTGTAATAATTATAAGCCTCTGAATACAATTTTTGGGCTTCTGATTCTTTTCCACTACTTAATATTTCAGTAGAAGTTCTGTTCAACTGTCGAGCGAAGAAAGAGTCTTCATAATCTTTCATCAACCTTTTCTGATACACTGCCTTACCCGCTGGATTATCTTCATTCAAAATTGTGAGCAAATATAAAGCCTCTGGTTCATGAGTAGATTTTGGAAAATCCGTTAAGAATTTCTCAAAAGTTATCACCGCATTTCGAGGTTCATTTAGTTTGAACTTATAAACTTTTCCCAACTCAAAACTGGCATCTTCCTTACGTTTCATGGATGCAGCTAAGGCTTCGGCAGAGAACGGAATAAGGGTTTTTAATTCCGCCACATCCGCTTTAATACCAGTGACACTTGGTTGATTTGCCCCCAAGTTCGGAACGTTGGTATTGTTTGTATTGGCCTGATTGTTAGGAGTTTGACCAAAAGTGGCAAATGTATTTTCCTTAGAACTTCTCCGCCAATTATCTTCCAATGGACGAGTTCCCCAGGTGGTAGTAAAAGCAGTTTTTCCTTGAGCAGATGCTAAAGGATTAGTAAAATACCAATTTACTTTATTGGCATCCTCAAAGGTTGCATTTGCTAATTTCCCTTGTTGTTGTAAGCCACGATTTACCACCTCTTGTGCTTTCTGTAAATCCGCCGCTTCTTTCGCCATTTTGTCCAAAACAATTTTCTCTAAAACCTTTTCTAATTGTGCAGGATTCATTTTAGCTAAGCGTTGCAAAGAATCTTCGGTTCTAATGATTTTATATTGTTTTACGTAATCACCCAACGAACGCTGTTTTTCTATAACTCGCTTATAATTAGCATCTTGTGGAGATAATAATGAAGCAGTGCTGTCGTAATATGCCGCCGCCAATTCGTAATTCCCCATTTTATTATAATACAAATCTGCCAGTTTCAGATATGTAAAAGGCAATTGTTTGGTATTCTGACTATTTCTGGCGGAGGCTTGCAGGAGTTTTACCCCATCCTTTGAATTTCCTTTTCGCATTTCTACCATTGACATGGCTTCGTAGATTTTATCCTGCAAATCTTTGTTTTTAGAATCTTTCAATAAGCGTTCAAAACCACTGGTTTCACCCAACACTAAAGCATTGTTGAGTTTAGCATAAAAACCCAAATCATACGAAGGACGATTTTTATTCACTGCTAAATACATTTCAGAAGCCTCATTCTTCTTTTCTAATGCCTCATACATTTGCCCCGCAGCGTAGAGTACACGAGCTTTTTGCTCGTTTTTCTTCATGTATGGTAAGGCCTCTTCCAAAATTGCAACGGATGTAGCATACTCTTCTTTCAGTTGATGTAGATAGGCTTTGGTCAGATAAAAATCACGGGTATTGGCATCATTCAAATCTTCTTCGCTTAATAATTCAGCCACACGGAGGGCGGTTTGATATTCACCTTGCTCGGTGTAAGCACGCATCAAACCCACGAGGGCAGCATCACGGGCTTTATCGCTGTTGGCGGTAGTGTTCACAAATTTGAAGGTCTCGATAGCATTTTTATAATCGCCTTTCAATAAACGAGCTTGGCCAATAAGCACGTAAGCATCATCCAACCACTTAGAATTCTGATGGCGTTCCACTACTAACGAAGCCTTTTTGATAATAGCAGTCAATTGCTCATTCACGCCTCCTGCCGAGTTGGAGTCAATAGGGATGAGAATGGGCAAAGGTTGGGAAAAATTATCTTTATGAGCCTCGAATAGTACTTTTTGAGCCTCCATCATTTTATTATGAGCTTGAAAAAGAGCATTATATTTGGCATTAACGTTGTGAAAACCAACGCTTAAAGGCGAAGAGCTATATTGCGAACATCCAAAAAAGATGCCGCCCAGCAAGATGATGTATAGAGAGTATTTTTTATTCATTTTATTGAAAGAGGCACAAAGTGGCAAAGGCACGAAGGCACAAAGAAAAGTAGTGAAAAGCGAGAGTCGCCCAGCCAAAAGCCCATAGCCAAAGCTGACTGCCAATATAAAACGCAATTTTACACAAAAATAGTATCAGTTTCCATGCCAAAGGAATAAGAATTGAAATTAAGCAATATTCTTGGATGAAAATATTTCTTTTATCTTAAAAAACTATGCTTCCCATGTGGTTGTAAATATTTCTTTTATCTTAAAAACTATGCTTGCTAATATCCCTATGTGGTTGCAATATTTCTTTTATCTTAAAAAACTATGCTTCCTCTGTACCTATATGGTTGCAAAGGCTTATTTTTGTAATATGGAAGAAAATAAAAACCCCAATAAATATTTTCGTTATGTAGGTGCGGGAATGCAAATGCTCGTAACGATAGCAGCAGGTGTATTTTTAGGGACTTGGCTTGATGAAAAATTCGCTATGCAAACACCATGGTTTACAGTGGGCTGTTCGCTATTTTTTATCTTTGCGGGGATGTATTTATTTATTAAGGGGCTTCCGAAGGAGTAATTTTTGAGTCAAAAAATTTAGATTTTCAACCATTATAAAACCATATCCCAACCATGAAACAAATCTCAGAAATCCTCATTGGCTTAGTGGCTCTTGAAGCCTTTTATATTTTGTATATTGAAATGTTCGCTTGGACAACCAAAGGTCCGAAAATATTCAGAGGGTTTCCCAAAGACTTATTTGTGCCTACCAAAGCACTTGCCGCTAATCAAGGGCTTTATAATGGTTTTTTGGGGGCGGGTTTAGTTTGGTCTATATTGATTACAGATGCCGTTTGGAGTGTTAATGTGGCATATTTTTTCTTAGGATGCGTAATTGTGGCGGGAATTTATGGAGCTTTGACGGCTCAAAAATCCATCTTCTTTACTCAAGCCATGCCCGCCATTATTGCCTTGGTTTTAACCTTATTACGATAGATTATCCATGACTAAAACATACCTTTTAGAATTAGCTGATTATAATATTTGGGCAAATGATAAGCTCACAGATTGGCTTTCACAAATCAGTTTGGAACAGTTTGAACAACCTTTAGTAGGCAGTTTTAAAAATATTCATGAAACCACGTTGCATATCGTTTCAGCTGAACAAATTTGGTATCAACGTTTGCAAAATGTTACGCCAGAATGGCTAGCAAGCAATTTTCAAGGGGATAAATATATGATGTTAGAAATTTGGAAAAGAAAATCTAGTAATTTGAAACAGTATATTGTTGATTCGTCAGAGGAGGAATTAATGGAAAAATTTGCCTTCTCCACTCGGGATGGAACACCTTTCTACATGGAACGTTATAAGGCTTTGGCTCATGTTTTCAATCATTCAACTTTTCATCGGGGGCAATTAATAACTTTGCTTCGACAAGTTGGTTTTACGGGTATTTCAACTACTGATTTGATTAATTATTATCGGGAAAATTAGGGGTAAATAAGTATAACAACACAATAATAATTATGAAAATTGTAACTTTAATTTTCACCTTTCTTATAGTAATAGATAATTCTTCTCACGCTCAATACTCAAAAAATTATAGCCCAAAAATAGAGCCTAAAATATTACTGAAAAATTTTCAACATTGGTGGAATTATACTTATAACTTTGTAAAGTTATCGTCTGACTTCAAGGCTATCAGTGCAGAATCGAAGATTATTTCAAAAGAATTATTTTTGAAATCATTATCAACTGGAAATTATATTTCCTTAGTATTAAGTTCGGAGAAATCACAAGAATTATATAAACTCTATAAATTAAAGCCTTCTGATAATGCTGATATTATATCAGCAATGAAGCAATTAGGACAAACAGAATATGAGCGTTTCAAAAGAGAAGGCACGGAAATTCCAAAATTCAATTTTACAGATTTGAATGGAAAAATTTATAACAATGAAAATACAAAAGGCAAAACGCTCGTTTTGAAATGTTGGTTTATTCATTGTGCTTCTTGTGTGGCAGAAATGCCCGCCCTTAATCAGTTGGTGGCTAAATACAAAAATAGAAAAGATGTATTATTTGTAAGTTTAGCGTATGATTCCGAAACTCAATTGAGAGAATTTTTGCGTAAAAAAATATTCGATTATGCTGTTGTAGCCGTTAAACAAAGCTATATAGAAAATCAACTAAATGTATCAGCTTATCCAACTCATTTTATCATTAATAAGGAAGGAATTATAAAGAAAATAGTTGACCGCCAAGATTATTTAGCCCAAGCATTAGTAAAAGAGTTAGGACAATGAAATTACTAATTCACAATTCACCAAATCACTCATTGAAAAATGGAAGAGATTAGAAAAAGACTTATTCAAGGATTTTTTATTCTGATAGCGTTGATATACGTTGGCAGATTATTTTATTTACAGGTTATCGACGAAACTTACAAACTTGATGCTGCCAATAATGCTATTCGAGAAATTGTGCAGACTCCCTTCAGAGGTTTGGTTTATGACCGTAATAAGAAGCTAATCGTCAGTAATACAGTAGTTTACGATCTTTATGTTACGCCCAAAAAAGCACGAGTAGCAGATACTTTACGCTTTTGCCAAATGTTCGATATTACTCGTTCTGCCTTTGATAGTCTTACACATTTGGCTCGAATTTACTCGCCCGTGCGTCCGTCTTTGATGCTCAGACAGCTTTCTCGACAAGATTATGCCCGTGTGCAAGATGCGATGGTTGATTATCCTGGATTTGAATTTCAGGTAAGTGCTTTGCGTACTTATGACATAAAAGGTATGGCGAATGCCTTGGGCTACGTGGGTGAAATCAGTCCTGAACGTTTGCAAAAGATGGAAGATGAAGGAGATGATTATTACCGACAAGGCGACTACGTGGGCGTAACAGGTTTAGAGCGATATTACGAAGATAAATTGCGTGGAGAAAGAGGTATTAAATACATGATGGTAAACAGTCGTGGCGTTGAAAAAGGCTCTTTCAAGAACGGAGAGATGGATAAGAAGCCCATTGCAGGTGTGAATCTCATGACTTCTATCGACATTATTTTGCAATCTTATGCCGATAGTTTGATGCAACTTAAAGTAGGGAGTGTTGTAGC
>JANPIG010000291.1:0-10651 GCA_031424875.1 Cytophagales bacterium | reverse complement strand
CAAACGAGGGCGTTGGGTGGAAGTGCAAGTGCGAACAACCCGGATGGACGAGATTGCCGAGAAAGGTTTTGCTGCTCACTGGAAATACAAGGGTAATGATACTCGCACCAATACTGCCTTTGAGTCCTGGTTGAGTCAGATTCGGGATGCCTTAGATTCTTCGGATAAAAACCAATCTGCCGTTGATTTGGTGGATGATATTAGGAGTAGTCTTTACAATGAAGAAGTCTTTGTTTATACGCCAAAAGGGAAATTGGTGGTACTAAAAGAGGGTGCTACTGCCTTAGACTTTGCCTTTGAAATCCATACCGAAGTTGGAGCAAAATGTATTGGAGCGAAGGTCAATAATCGTTTAGTGCCGTTGAGCCATAAACTCAAAACGGGCGATATTATTGAATGTATGACTTCGCCGAGGCAAAAGCCTTCTGAAGATTGGTTGAAGTTTGTAGTTACGACAAAAGCCAAATCTCGGATTAAGGATTACATCAAGGAAGCCAATAAATCGCATGTGATTATGGGCAAAGATATGATTGAACACCGCTTGAAAGTGCTGGGGATTTCACCCCTAACTTTGGAAGTTACTAATCAGCTAAGAGCCTATTATAACGCCAAAGATTCCAACGATTTATTTTATCGTTTTGGCAAAGGATATATTCAATTAGATGAACTAAAACGCTGGAAATCAGACCGTGAGGCACATGAACGAAAGCAAGAAGCCAAGAGTATCAAAGAACCTTTAAGCGATACAAAGGGTGTTATGAAGGAGTTGAAAAAACTTCATGGCGACAAGAAAAATGCCGATGCCTTATTGATTGGGGAAGATATGGATAAGGTAGATTATACCCTTGCCAAATGTTGCAATCCTATTGCAGGTGATGATGTTTTTGGTTTTGTAACCATCAACGAAGGCATTAAAATTCACAGAACATCCTGCCCAAATGCTACGGAATTGCTCTCACGTCACGGCGATAGAGTCATAAAAGCCTTCTGGGCAAGCCAAGTTTCTATGTCATTTTTGGCACATTTAATAATTCGAGGAACTGATAGAATGGGCTTGATGAATGATGTAACCAGACTAATTTCTCAGGAATTGAAAGTGAATATCCAAAGCCTTTCGATTGGTGTTAAAGAAGGGATTTTTGAAGGACAAATAGCCCTGATGGTTAGTGATACCATCCATTTAGAGAAATTAGTAAACTCTTTGGAGCAAGTGGAAGGTGTGATTGAGGTGGAGCGTGGGGAATGATGCAGGTGAATTACTCATAAAAAATGCCCCCATTAAACGTAGTTATAACTGATTGTCTTGGTAATATCAAAGATACCTAATCACATCAAAAAAGAGCAATTACATCTTTAAATTCAACATTCTATCTAATATTTTGAATAAAATTGATTTATTTTGTGTTGTAATATAGAATTAGTCCAAATTAAAAGACTATCCTTCGGTAAGATATGCAACCACAGCCTAATAACATAGATTCAGTTAAGAAAATATTTACAGCGTACCTTGAAAATAGAGGCCTTCGTAAAACTCCTGAACGCTTTGCGATTTTGGAGGAAATCTATTCTCGTGACGACCACTTTGATGTAGAGGAATTGTATATTTCTATGAAAAACAAGAAATATCAGGTTTCAAGGGCAACGGTTTATAATACTTTAGATGTATTGGTGGAATGTGATTTAGTAGCCAAACATCAATTTGGCGGTAATCAAGCTCAGTATGAAAAATCTTATGGTAGAAAACAACATGATCACTTGATATGTACTGACTGTCACCATGTTACAGAATTTTGCGACCCTCGTGTACAAGGAATTCAAAATATGGTTGGGGAAATGTTGCAGTTTAATGTCATGCACCATTCTTTAATTTTTTATGGTTCATGTACTAAAACTGATTGTGAATTAAAGAAAGCAATGTTCTTAGAAAACAACTTTTGAAAAGTTGTTAAATCTGTTTATTTGCTAAGAGTACAAATAGAATTAGAGAATTCTCAACTTAATTTATCCTCGCACAAATACAATATACACGTACAGTTCTGGCTACTGAGCCTGTATTACGGGCATATATTTTCCATGTTCTTAGTGGGTCATTAGGGTCGGGACCATTATAATTGAGGAATACTTCGTCTGTACCACTATTAAAAATGTAATTGCCACCACCACCAGAAAGCAATTGAGTATTATCTGGACATGAAACCGAAAGATTTACTGTTAAGCTGGGATTTAGTGTAAAATCTCTGAAAGCAAAAGTTGTACCCATGTTTATCTTTCCTCCCACATTTAGGTTGTTGGTTACATAGGCGTTGCCAGTCATATTGGCATCACCCACTATTGTGCTACTGCCACCTACTGTCAGACTTGTTTCTATTTTTGCGTCCCCATTTACATATAATTTTTCACCAGGGAGAGATGATGTGCCAATGGCAACACTATTTATGACGTTGAGACGTGCATTTAAAAAAGTATTTCCTCCTACCAAAAAATTATTTTCAACTTTTGCTATACCGTTTACATAAAGTTTTTCGGAGGGTACTACACTTGTGCCAAGTCCTAAATTGCCCAACATATTTACATTGCCTATACCGTTTATTTTAAAAACTTCTCTGGAATTATTGGCATCAATTGAGCTATAAAAGATGTGGGAACCAGCCGACTGATACCTTAAAGTGGCAGTATTTGCACCAAAACCATAGAACTCATGTTGATTGGGCATTACGGAGTTGGCATCGAACAAAACTAATTTTCGATTTGTAAGTTCATTTTTGAATTGCAATGGGGCTTTGGGTTTTTCAGTACCAATGCCTATACTATCCGAAACATCTAACGTTCCTTTTACACTCAGTGAATTGCTGGGTGTGTTGGTATTGATACCCACGTATTGTTGTGCATTTATTTTTATGGCAAAAAACAAGATCGTAATTGTTAGTATAGTTTTCATTTTTATTTTACTTTGCGTTTGAATGTCCAGCATTGTTAGATTAGTTTCATGTCAAAAATACATTTTTCACAAATAGCTTTTAGAGAAATGATTACGAATTGCAACCCCACCATGACGAAATGCAAATTTTTTATGGTAAAACTTTTTCTACAATGCCAACAACAAGGATTTACCATTGCCCAAAAAATAGGGAACAAAAAACGAATGTCTGTTGTGCTGTATCGCATGGGTTCAACAGAAAATATACTCAATAAATACACCGAAGCCCTCAATCAATCATCTATAACAAGCCTATAACTTATATGAGGAACAGCAAAATCACCTGAGGCTTATAAAAACGACTCATAAAATGGCACAAGTATTCATGGACGAAGATGATAAATCTTCGGCTTTGATTAATTTTCAAAAAGTCTTTGGTATTAGTCCTACAATGAATAAAAAATCAGATTCCTTTGGAGAGCAACTCATCAAAGCCTTGGCTAAACAAACCAAAGATCAATATAAATTTGAGAATAGGAACGGCACTTATTTTGAGTTGCAAATTCCGAAAATAGCAGCGTGAAATGGATTTGAGCTTTGTTCGATTTAACGATTTACGATTATGAAAAGAACATATTCGTAAATCGAAAATTAAAAATTATGTCAGAAAAGATAAATATTCTAATCATCGAAGATGAGGAAATTTTAGCTTGGGATTTAAGCGAAAATCTCCAACGGGAAGGCTATCATATTGTAGAAACTGTGGCTGATGGGAAAGAAGCGATGGAAATTTTTCTGCAAAATGAAATTGATTTAATTCTCTGCGACATCAACATTGACGGCCAATGGGATGGTATTGAAACAATGACTAATATCTTAAAAATCAAACAATTACCACTTATTTATCTCACAGCACTTTCTGATAAAGAAACCATTGAGCGAGCCAAAAATACCCAACCAGCCGCTTACGTTACTAAACCTTTTCAACTCGAAAGCCTGCGCATAGCCATCGATTTAGCCATTCATAATTTTGTTATGAGGGTACAACAACCCCAAGAAAGTAAAATTAAAGAGCTTCATGCAGAAGAAAAAGAGCATAACAGAGAAACCATTTTGCAGATTCACGACTATATTTTTATCAAGCAAAACTATCAATTTATCAAAACTCATCTCAACACCATTCTCTATTTAGAAGCTGATGGAAATTATACACATTTGATAACATCTGACAAAAAACATACGCTTTACATGAGTATAAGTTCGATGTTGGAAAGACTAAATTTCGATAAATTAATACGAGTACATCGTTCTTTTGCCTTGAATATTGATAAAATTGATACCTTTAATGACCAAGAGGTTATTATTGGTTCGCACATTTTACCGCTAAGTCGTAGCTACAAAGAGGAATTTATGAAAATGTTTAGGTTTAGGTAAACATCTGAACAAATTCTAAAGATGTCAAACTGATAATCAACCGCTAATCTGAGAGCTACTCAATCATATCTGCTTCTTCCAAGATATAATTCATTTCATAAATGTCATCGGCATTGAGTTTCAATTTGCCCGTGAAAGTATGCATTTCATCGGTTTTATACTTTCTCACTTCGCTTTTCTTGGGTTTCAATGACATCACAGATTCTGGACCTGCCCCACCACAAAAGAAACATTGGCTATACGGAAAGGCTGACAACACGTACATATTAGTAGCCACATCTACAGGTATAACGTAACCTTTAATGATAACTTCTTTATTTTCTAATTTTTTTAAAGGGGTGCCAAAAGTGGGATAAAGCATAAAAATTGATTCCTGTGGATACCATTTTTTCTTGAAAGAAACGTCCTTCAACATATCCCATGTGAGCTTTTCAGCAGGAAGATTCGTTGCTGAAATAAAGGTTGAAACTATCAAACCTAGAAGTATTAATGACCTGATTTTCATGTATTTATATTTTAAATGTACCACAGGCTATAGCCTGTATTTATGTGTTAAGACTTTAAGTAACAGGCTGAAGCCTGTGGTACTCATTCATCTGCCAAAGTTCTTGAAATATCAATTTTATAGATTCCCAAAGATGGAATGGATGCTGCTAATAATCCGATGAATAAGGCTCCCAAAAATAGCCATAACTCTTCTGTCAGCAAAGATAAAACGTTGAAGTCATAATGAAAATTTTGTTCTACATTTTCTGACATGATCCAAAGTCCTAACCTACTCAAAAAGATACCCACCGCAAATCCTATCACACTGATTATCAGACCCTCTAATAACAATAGAAAAAACAATTTTGTTCGGCTCGCTCCCATCGAAAGCATTAGAGCCATTTCGTATTTGCGTTCTTTCAAGGAATTATACAAAGATACAAAAACGCTCAGTCCCGATACAATAATTATTACCAAAGCAATTAATTTCAAAGCATCAATTCCAAAACCCATCAGGGCAAACAGTCGATTTATCTCGATAGCGGGAGTAGCAGTTTGCATCGTAGAATTTAAATTAATACTCCGTGCCATCATCATTCCCATGGCTGGATTTCGGAATTTTACAAGCATCGAGGTAATTTGCGAATCTGGTTGGTGCGGATCGATGTGTTCACCCTTTTCTACATGTGGGCTGACACGTAGATCAGCCCCTATTGATGGTTCTTCCAATAATTTTAAAGCATTTGCTCCTTTGCCTTCTTCTTCAACTTCGTGACTCTCGTGAACTGCCCATACACTTTCTAAGGGTGTTATCATAATTTGGTCGAGGACGGAGTTGGTTATTTTCAAGATGCCAACCACCTTAAATTTCTTTTCTTTATGACTATCTCCTCCTTCGTTGAAGCCATGCTGAGAAGCAAAGCTATCGCCCACTTTCAAGCCTAAATTTTTGGCTACTTTTGCTCCTAAAACTATATCCATTGCTTGCGAGAAGGCTTTTCCATCAGCAAATTGAGCCTCAAAATGGTCTAAATATTTTTGGTTTGACCCCACAATTCGATAACCTTGATAGCTGTCACCCATCGAAAGTGGAATGACTGATTTTACTAATGGATTGCGTGTCAGCCGATTAGCTTCTTCCATAGAAATATTTCCCGTTGGCGCATCAATTTGATAGATACTTGACAAAATTAGTTGCAGAGGACTACCCTTCGCTCCTATTACCATATCAATTCCTGCTACATTTCGGGTGAATTTTTCTTCGATTTGTTTACCTGCCAAAAGCAATAATGAGATAATACCAATGCCCAAAGACATCAATAAAATGCTTAGAAAACTGGTGAGAGGTTTATCTTTTAGATTACTGGTTGATATTTTTAGTAAGTTCATAATGTGTTTTGAATCGCTAAGACGCTATGTAGCAAAGATTTATATATTTTTTAGCGTCTTTATGTCCTTGCGGTTTTATTTATGTTATAACAAAATTCTCTTTTCAAACACATCTTTCAATCGTTGGTCGTGGGTTACTACTACTAAACTGGCTCCGATTTCTTGGGTTTGTTTTTTTAGTAAATCAATCACTTTCAGACAGTTATCATCGTCAAGGCTGGATGTTGGTTCGTCTGCTAATATCACAGATGGACTATTCATCAAGGCTCTGGCAATGCTTACACGCTGTTGTTCGCCTTGCGAGAGTTGGGTAGTTTTTTTGTTTAATAAATCTGCAAAACCCAAACTTTCTGCCAAATGCTGAGCTGTTTGTCGGGCAGAGGATTTTCCGCCTAAATAATTGGCTAATAACAAGTTATCCATCACCGAAAGCGAGTGTACAAAATGTGGTTTTTGGTAAATAATCCCCACATTTTTTGCCCTAAAATCTGCCGCTTGGGCAACTGATAATTGGCTAATTTCTTGATGATTGATTTGGATTTTTCCGCCCGTCGGTTTCAACAAAAGTGCCATCAAATGCAGAAAAGTGGTTTTTCCCTTACCTGACTTACCCAAAATGAGCATCGTTTCACGGTCTGCACAGGAGAAATCTGGAAAAATGAATCGCTTATCTTGAGAATAAGCAAATGTTAGGTTTTGAGTGGCAATCATTTTTTTTAGGTTCACGGTGAACGGTAAAAGGTGACCAGTTTGATGATAAAAATTTTTATTTTTTACTTTGATAAATTATAGGAGAAAACTTACTTCTCTCATTATCGTCATTTTGATAATATACTTTTCTTAAATCTTTATCTGTTCGGTAATCTATAAAATATTCTTCCTTGAAGGTTTTTGAATTTTCATCCCATTTTTCAGTATTAAGCGATTTAAATTGACCATTTTTATTCCAAACAGTTGTCAGTTTTACTTTACCTTCTCCCAAAATAATTTGCTCAAAATGGAGCGTTTCGTCTTCAAAATAATCTCTTTTATTAAACTCTTTACCGTCTTTATAAATCGTGAATACTTTCAAGAAATATTTATTTTTGATGGTAGTGTCTATTTTTACACTTTCTCTTTTTTGCCAAACCCAAGAAGTATCTGCCAATATTCCCTCTTTATATTTTACTTCGCAAGCTTCGTTTCCATCTTCAAACCACCATTTGGAAACTCCGTCTCTTTTGCCATCCTTAAAAACTTCCTCACCTTGAAAATTTCCATTAACATACCAAAACATTCTTTTTCCATTCAATAACCCATTTTGGTATGTTTCCATGGATTTTAATTGTTTATTGGGATAAAATTGTTGAACTAATCCCTCATAACTAGGAATTATTGTTTTGAATTCTTTTCGCATGAAGGCAAGATTAGAAAAACTATAAAATGAATCTATTTCACCTTTTTTATCACGATATTTTTGAGAATGAGTACAAGCAGTAACAGTTGGATAGCCTTTATTTTCATTAGCAAAAATTATCCATTCTTCTCCGTCTCTGATGCTTGGGTCGCAGGATGAATTATAGTATTCCATGATAAATTCCTCTGGCATACTCCCTTTGTAATTTTCGAGGTACTCTACGGTAAATTTAGCAGTTTGAACCAAATAGCCTAAGTGCCAACTATAAAAATGGGTTGGAATACTATAAGGTTCCAAGGTCTTAACTTTAACCAAAGCAATATAATCATATTTGTCGAAATCTTGTTTTGTTAAAGGTCTAATATCGCATTTACACGCCCAAGAGGTTGAGCATGAGATAAGTAAAAATAGATTAATAATAAGTATTTTTTTCATGTTTGATTGAATTTATATTTAACCAAGATGTAAATAGGTAATTAATTCCATACTTTTAAAATTATCGGTAAAACTCTCCTTTCCTTACACTCCTATCTCCGTTCACCTCCCCCCAGGCGTTTGTCCAAACTTTTCTTTAAACGCTTTAATGAAATGTGAGACACTCTCATACCCAATTTCCATACTGATTTCAGAGACGTTTTTATTCGTTTTCTCTAATTGTAAACCTGCATATTCCAGTCGTTTATTTTTAATCCAAAGGGCAGGGGAAGTATTAAATTGTTCCTGAAAATCACGCTTAAAGGCAGAGAGGCTTCTTCCCGAAAGTCGAGAAAGTTCTCCTAAGGAAAGTGGTTTTAGATAATAGGAATTCATCAAATATTCCAAATCTACTTTTTCACCTTTATACAAACTAAACAAAATGCTTTTAAACTGCTCAGAAACGTCAATTTCGAGAATATGCAATAGTAATTCTTGGAGTTTTAATCGTAAAAAATGATTTAAATAAGGCGTTTCGTGATGAAAATAGGGAAAAATGGATTCCGTGAATTTATCAAGACTTTCCGTAATTTCAAAAACTAAGAGTGATGAAGCATCACCATCTACTGACAAAGTATTTTCAAATAACTCCAAATGCAAGCCCACAAATTCCTTCAATAATTTCTCATTAAAGAAAAAAACTAAACTTCTGTAATTAGTATCAATGGTTTCCTGCATGAGGTAATAGCCCCTGCGAATAAACACAATATGTCCCTTCCGCACGTGGATAGTTTGGGTGGGCGAAACGAATTTCTTTTCTCCTTCCAATACAAAAATCACGGCGTGTTCCTCAAAAAAAACCTCATTTTTGAGCGGTGGGTCTTGATTTCGATACGCCACAAAAGTCATATCCTGAATTTTCAAGGACTGAAATTCGCCTGCATGTATAAGGGATGGGACTCTAATCATTTACAGTTTTTCTAACATCAATTTCTTTTTTCACTTCATTCACTTCCTTGGATGTATTTCTGAAAAAAAAAGCTACCAAAAATGGTAAGAGCGTTACCAGAAATCCACCTTTATGTGTGGCACTCCAAATAGCTATTCCAATACTCATGCCTACGAACAAGCAAGCGAAAATTAGTGATTGTTTTCTTTTGTTAAGCTCTGCTTGCAATTCTTGGTTAGTTAATTCAGAAAGCGATTTTTGGTCCATTTTATTAGGATTGTTCATGTGATATTTGGCTAACAAGTTAACTTCCCGAAAGTTAAAAGAACTTTCGGGAAGTTTCACCATTGGAAAAGAAAATGGCTTACTAAGTTTTAAAACTCAGTAAGCCATTTCTTCAATTTTATATCCGTAAAATCTAAAATCCTAATCCGACCGCAAATCCTCTGTAATTACCTGTGAAGGTATATGTACCCACGGCAGTAGCCATTCCCGAAGTCAGATTAATGCTATATAATTTTGTTGCTCCACCAACTGTCAATAAAGCCCAAGCCTTATTGGAAGTTCCACCGATATCAAATCCATTGCTTTCTGTTGGCACAACTCCTAAAGAACCAACCTCCACTAACGCCCCCGTATTAGGTGGATCTTGCTTGAAAAGTTTACCCGTCATATAATCAATATCGTACAAAATGGTTGACGTGCTTCCCGCAAAATTACTAGTATATGCCGCTGCACTAACTTTAGCAGTTGAAGGCGTTATAGCACCGTCCACTGCGGCCACTGTGCCATCATTCGGATTCAAACGTAAATTTTGCCCTGCATTGCTTACTACTCGTATTCTATCAACAGTTGGATTAAAATCAAACCCAAAGGAGGTTCCATTCAGTACTGTTGAAAAAGGTGCTGTACCTATAACAGTAGCTGCTCCCGAGGCTGTGTTCAAAACATAAAGTCTGCTGTTGCTTCCCAAAGCCAATAATTGACCCGTTGCTGGACGGAAATCAATACCCATAACGTTCTCGCCAGTTGCCAGACCCGTAATAGTTTTCGAGATTGGAACTGGATTCTCGGGATTAAAAATCATCAACATATTGGCATCATTCACCGCATAAGCCACAGGCACGGGAACAATCGCAATTCCGATAGCACTGGTCAGTGTACCCACTGTTCCTAAACTTTCTGCCTTACCCGTGCTAAGGTTTATATTGAACAAAGTGGGTTTTCCATTCATTCCGTATATGGCTAAACCTGCATTGTTCGGTCCGATGTCAAATCCTCCATCGCCCGTAAAATCTACCCCTAAAGCACCTACTGAAACTAACGTTCCATTATTGGGTGGATCTTGTTTATAAAGTATATCTGTCTTAGGATCAATATCATACAGAATTGTGGTGGTACTTCCTGAGAAGTTTTCGGTATAGGCTGCTGAGGTTATGGCTGTCGCAGCTCCATTAATTACGCCATCGGTGGCGGCAACGGTTCCCAATTCAGGATGTAATCTTAAATTTTGCCCTGTACTTGTTACTAATCTAATTCTATCAACCGTGGGATTAAAATCAAAACCTACAGTTGCTCCCTCAATGGCGGGAGTAAACGAAGCTGTACCTAAGGGATTTGCCCTACCAGAAACCAAATCAATAGCATACAAACGGTTGGACGAACC
>JANPIG010000290.1:0-1590 GCA_031424875.1 Cytophagales bacterium | reverse complement strand
CAAAGGTTTGCGTGGGGTGGTATTGGAAACTTTTGGTTCGGGAAATGCACCAACCGAAGAATGGTTTTTGAATTTAATGAAAGAATTTGTTGAAAAAGGCATAATTATTTTCAACGTTTCGCAATGTAATGGCGGTCGTGTTATGCAGGGACGATACCAAACCAGTCATTCTTTGCAAGAAATGGGCGTAGTCAGCGGAGCAGATTTAACCACCGAAGCGGCTATTACAAAATTAATGTTTGCTTTAGGGCAATCCTCAGATATTCAAGAAGTTAAGAATATATTACGTCATTCAATCGCAGGAGAAATGTCATAAAATCCTTTTAAAATGCTAACACCACTATTTGTTTCCATGTTATTGTTGGTTAGCATTTTGCTAATCATTCTTTTGAGTTCAAAATACAAATTCAATACATTTTATGTCTTGTTTATAGTAGCAATTTTGGTTGGAATTGTAGCTCAATTTTCAGGAGAGGAGGTTATTAAAAATTTAAAGGCTGGTTTTGGGCATACCCTCGAAAAAATTGGTTTGCTCATTATTTTGGGGACAACCTTGGGGGTAATTTTGGATAAAACTAAGGCTACTATTAGTATTGCTAATTTTATTTTGTCTAAAACGGGTGAAAAGAGAGCTGGAATCGCCATCACTTTGATTGGTTTTTTAATTGGTTTACCTATTTTTTGCGATTCGGGTTTTATTGTTTTGAGTGGTTTATTGCACTCTTTGGGTAAGAAAGTCAAAAATTCGGAGGTCTTTTTTACAGTATGTTTGGCGGGGTCATTATATGCGGTTCATTGTCTTGTGCCTCCCCATCCAGGAATTACGGCGGCGGCAGGACAGATGAATGTAGAATTAGGTCAGACTATGATTTTAGGAACGATTTTAGCGATTCCAACGACTGTCATAGTTTACTTTTGGGCAAAATTTGCAGGAAATAGATACCAAAAATTGTATTCAGAAATATCTGATAATCAGAGTTTTAATACAAATATTGATACTGAAAACTTACCCAATCCTCTTAAATCTTTTTTACCAATTATAATCCCCATTTTGCTCATTTCCATTAAATCAATCATATTGTTAAATACTTCTATTTTTTCTGAAAAAATGGTTTCCTTCATAAAATTTCTTGGCGAACCTGTCATGGCTTTATTTGTTGGAATAATCTTGTCAATTTCGCTTTTCAAGAAAATTAACAAAACAGAAATCAATCATTTATTGGAAAATGCTATTGAAAAGGCTGGTCCCATTTTAGCGATAATTGCCATTGGTGGTGCTTTTGGAGAAATTATTAAATTATTGGATTTGGGTAAAGTATTTGGAGAAATTTTAGTGGAAAATAAATTGGGTTTGTTAATTCCCTTTCTACTTACGGCAATTTTCAAAACCGCCCAAGGTTCTTCAACTGTGGCGATAATTTCCTCAACTTCAATAGTTTTGCCATTATTACCATCATTAGGTTTAGACTCAGAATGGGGACGACAAATTACGTTGATGTCTATGGGGGCAGGTTCAATGATGGTTTCTCATGCCAACGATGCTTATTTTTGGGTAGTGTCCAGATTCGGAAACTTAAATACTGATTTGAC
>JANPIG010000289.1:0-1025 GCA_031424875.1 Cytophagales bacterium | reverse complement strand
CAAAATAATGGTCGCCATGAAGATGTGTGATGAAAATATATTTCAGCCGTGTCGTGCGAATTTTATACTTAAGCAATTGATTTTGAGTACCCTCCCCACAGTCAATGAGATACCCGTCTTGCTCTATTTGAAGATGGTGGGCGGTTGGATTTCTCGTGAGTACGGGTGTGGCAGAACCAGTGCCTAAAATGGTGATTTGAAAACTCAATTTAATTCGTTGTTAGTGATTGTTTTATCGATGTTCAATGTTCGTTCTTCGTTGTTCGCTTTTTAGTTAATTCAAATATCAAAAAACGGACATCGAAAAAAAGCCTCACCAAACTAATGTCAGATAAGGCTTTGTGTTTATCAAAAATTAATTAATAATCTTCTTCCTTTTCTCCTCCGCCATATTCGCCATGGTCATATTCGTCATCTTCGTCAGATTGGAAATCGTTTTCCAATTCATTTAAATAAACCGCATCAATTGCCTCTTGAACGGTATTCATGACGGTTAAATCCTCAATTTTGGCAGCATCCAATTGCTCTATGATGGCTTCGTCTTTAGTAATAACAATGAATAATCCCATTTCATTCAAACAAATTTTGTTTGCCTTGCGAATTAAAGAAATTCCATGTCCATCCAATTCAGAAACTTGACTAAATTCAACAATCATATTGCCGTAACCTTCCCGAAAAAGTTTTCTTACTATTTCTTCAAAACTTGCTACGTTTTCTTGTGTTAAAGAAGTTTCTTTAAGTTCGATTAGAGCGTATTGCTCATTTTTTTCTACCTTAAATTCCATAAAATGTAATTTTTCTTGGCTGTCAGCTATCTATCAACAATTCTTGATATCCATCAGTAGATAGCCAAAAAACCTATTTCAAATAATTAATTATATTGTTTTCAACTCTTTTTAAAATATCTTCTGAATTATCTTTTTCAAATTTCTTGCCCGTTACCTTTTCAAATAATTCGATGTATCGCTCAGAAATTTGATTTACCCATTCATCCGACATTTCTGGAACATTTTGTCCCTCTTTGC
>JANPIG010000288.1:0-1289 GCA_031424875.1 Cytophagales bacterium | reverse complement strand
TTCAGATTTACAACCTTTGCAAGATAAACATAAATCCAAGACGTGTTTTGCTTCCTCTTGTAACCCACTTTTAGCATCTAAACTTTCGCTTTGAGTCATGTATTGCCTCAAAATGTTTGCTCTTGCTCGTGTGGTATCTTTTTCTAAACGAGTAGCCATGAAACTTGGACACATGGTGCCGCCCGTAACTTCAGTCTTTCTGCAATCGCCTGAGCCTGAACACTTTTCAGCCAAACGGAGCATTCCTTCTTGATTAGAGAAATCAAAATAAGTATTAATTTCTGGATTTTTTTTGCCCGCTTCATACCGCAAAAACTCGTTCATGGGGGGAGTATTTACGATTTTATTGGCATTGAAAATAGCTTTTGGGTCGAATATATTCTTTACGTCTTTCAGTAATCCAAACACTTCTTTTCCCAAAACAGATTCAATAAACTCTCCTCTCAATCGCCCATCTCCGTGTTCGCCACTTAATGAACCATTATATTTTTTAACTAATTCTGTTGTTTCTTTTAAAATAGTTCTGAATAATTCTTTACCTTCAAGGGTTTTCAAATTAATCATGGGCTCAACGTGCAGTTCACCCGCTCCCGCATGAGCATAATATGAAGCATTGGTATTATGTCGTTTCAAAAGCTCCTGTAAATCAGCGATATAAGCAGGTAAATCTTCGGGAGAGACTGCACAATCTTCAATGAGATTTACGGGTTGAGTATCGCCTTTTAGATTACGGATTAGGCCCAAGCCTGCTTTTCTGACATCCCAAGCCATTTTTGTATTTTCTCCTTTCACCACTGGATAAGCATAACCAAAGCCCTGAGTTTTTAAATCCTGAATCAAAGCAGAAGTCTTTGCATCCAATTCCATTTCAGAATTTTCCATGAATTCTACCATCAAAATTGCCGCAGGGTCACCCTCAATAAAAAAGCGATTTTGCTCATAAATAGGATGTCCTTTAGTAAAATCTAAAATGTATTTATCAACCAATTCCGAAGCCATAGGCTCGTGTCGAAGCGCAACCAAATTGGCATACAGAGATTCTTGGATAGAAGAACAGTGTATACAAACCAAAGCTACTTCTTTTGGAGGCAATGGTAATAAATTCAATTTTGCTTCAGTAACAAAAGCAAGTGTTCCCTCTGATCCTGATAATAATTTGCAGAAATTAAATGGGAGATGAGATTGTCTATTAAAGATTTTATTATCTGCCAAAATATCTAACGCATACCCTGTATTTCTTCGTTTTAATGATTTTTTAGGAAAATTTTTCTGAATAGATTCTAGATTAG
>JANPIG010000287.1:0-2324 GCA_031424875.1 Cytophagales bacterium | reverse complement strand
GTACTTCTGGATAACCGTTTCTGTGCTTAATTAAAGCTTCTTTGGCAATTCCTTCCAAATCCATTCCACCAATTCTTGAAATTGCACCCGTGAAATAGGTATCAACGACTTCTTTATTCAAACCAAGAATTTCAAAAATTTGCGCTCCTTGATATGATTGAAGTGTTGAAATTCCCATTTTTGAGAAAATCTTTAATAATTCACCATTAACGGCTTTGATATAATTGGCTTGGAGTTTTTCGTAAGGATAATCCACTTGAAGAATTCCTTTTTCTTTCATGCCATTAATCGTTTCAAAAGCCATGTACGGGTTCACTGCTGATGCGCCAAAACCAATCAAAGTGGCAAAATGGTGCGTTTCCCAAACGTCTCCTGCTTCCACAATTAAACCTACTTGGGCTCTTTTTCCTGTACGATTTAAGTGATGATGTACTGCGGAAACTGCCAATAATGAAGGAATCGGAGCGTGTGATGAATCAACACCTCTATCCGTCAAAAGAATAATGGCATAACCGTCATCCACGGCATCTTCACAGTACTGACAAATTCTGTTTAAGGCTCTTTTCAACTCTCCTTCTTTACCATTAGCCCTAAAAGTTGTATGAATAGACTTGGTTTGGAAGTTTTTATGGTCAATCCAACGTATTTTTTCTATTTCTTGGTTCGTCAATACAGGCTGGCGAATTTCTATCTGCCGACAATGCTCTGGCGATTCTTCCAATAAGTTCCTTAAGCCACCAATATCAGAAAGCAATGACATAACCGTTCTCTCCCGAATTGAATCAATCGGTGGGTTGGTTACTTGAGCAAATAATTGTTTGAAATAATAAGATAAATGTTGAGCTTGATCAGACAAAATAGCTAACGGAGTATCAACACCCATCGAACCTAAAGCTTCTTTCCCAGTTTCAACCATTTGCGAAAGTAATACTCGTAAATCTTCAGTTGTAAATCCAAAAACTTGTTGACGCAATAGTAATTCACGCTCAAAGGGAGTACGATATTCTGCCCCTGCGGCTGGTAAATTCTCAACTTTGATTTTATTTTCTTTCAACCATTCACCATAAGGTTGTTGTTGACAGATTTTCTCTTTCAGTTCACTATCTGGAATAATTTTGCCTGCTTCCATATCTACCACAAACATTTTTCCAGGTTGCAAACGCCCCTTTGAAACAATGGTGGCGGGGTCTAAATCTAATACCCCAGCTTCAGAAGCCATGATTACAAAATCATCATCAGTAACCCAATATCTTGATGGACGCAAACCGTTTCTGTCCAAAGTAGCACCAATTATCTTTCCGTCCGTAAATGAAATTGAAGCTGGACCATCCCAAGGCTCCATCAATGCAGCGTGATATTCGTAGAAATCCTTTTTATATTGCTCCATTTGCTCGTTACCATCCCACGCTTCAGGAATCAACATCATCATCACGTGTGGAAGTGAGCGTCCACTCATATATAATAATTCGATGGCATTATCCAAAATTGCTGAATCTGATTGACCCAATTGACAAACTGGCAATATCATTTCCAACTCTTCTTTTGTAAAGTACTCTGATTCAAATAATGCCGATTGGGCTTGCATCCAAGCGGCATTACCTTTCACAGTATTAATCTCACCATTATGACCAATAAAACGGAAAGGTTGAGCTAATTTCCATTCAGGAAAAGTATTTGTAGAGAAACGAGAGTGAACAATTGCCAAAGCAGAGGTAAATTCCTCTTTCTTTAAATCATCAAAATAGCCTGGCACTTGCATTGTCGTAAGCATACCTTTATAAATAATGGTACGTGCCGATAATGAAGTAAAATAAAATTTATTATCTAATCCTTTTACAGTTTCATTAATGATACGGGCAGTGAACTGACGGAAAACATACAGTTTCCTTTCAAATTCCATTTCGTCTGTAATGGTAGCAGGACGTTTCAAAAATAACTGCTCCATTTGTGGTTCAGTATCTCCAGATTCTGCCCCTTGGATTTCGTCATTATTGCAAGGTACTATTCGATACCCCAAAATTTCTAAACCCAAACGTTTAGCTTTGCGAGCAATAATTTCCTTGCACTCATTACGAGTTGGCTCATCTTTTGGAAAGAAAGTCATACCAACGCCATATTCTCCAGCGGAAGGCAAATCAATACCTAATTTGGCACATTCTTCCAAGAAAAATTCATGAGGGACTTGCAAGAGTATTCCTGCGCCATCACCTGAATTAGGGTCACACCCACAAGCTCCACGGTGATCCATACGAATAAGCATCTGAATGGCATCAGCTACAACTCGATGCGATTTGCGTCCTTTTAGATTGGCAACAAATCCAATA
>JANPIG010000286.1:0-2495 GCA_031424875.1 Cytophagales bacterium | reverse complement strand
CAGCATACTGATAATTTAATAGTTGAAAATTTTATTCCCTTGCGTTTAGAAGCCTCTTCACAGGAAGGAACACTAATGCAACAACAATTTGGCATTGCTGCTTTACCCGCTTATTTAGTACTAAATAAAAATGGAGAAGTAGTTAAATTAAGAATAGGAGAGATATCATTGGATGCTTTCAATTCCTTTTTGAAAGATGCTATGCGTGAACCTTTGGGATATCAAAACTTAGAAAAAGAAACTATTGCAAGTTTTAACGCTACTCTAAAAACACCCAACGATTATTCTTGGGCAACTTATAATTTTAATTACTTGCTTTCAAAACCAGAAATGGCTTTAATATTTTACACGAGCAATAATTTCAAACCTAAGGGAGTAGCTCATAAATTAGAAGTTTTTTATTTACTTTCCAATTGTGCCAGGAAAGCTGGAAAATTAAATAATATAGCTTTATTAAATGAGGTGGGTATTTATGCAGAAAAAATAGGCTTCGGAAAACGAGAAATAGCGATGATAGATATGCTGTACTTTCTGGAAAAAAATGACGCCAACAATATCAAAAAATATTTGGTTGAATTAGCAGATAGTAAAGACCGCTTTTCAGATTTTCAGTTTACGGGCGTAGTATTTTCAGAATTTATGAGAAATATTTCAGAAATTTATTACCGTACTGCCGATTCCGAAACACTACTCCATACGCTTGAACAGATAAATATTCAAAATGCCAATTTTGAAAGAGTTTATCCAGAAAGAATTTATAAATACTATAAGGCTGTTTTGTTAAATAAAGTTGGACATACACAAGAAGCAAAAGCTATTGCTAAAGAGATTTTGAAAACTTACGAATTTGTGCCAGCGGATAAAAATTATGAAGAGGTTGTAGAGGAATTAGAAAAAATTACGGACGAAAGAGAATGATAAAATATAATCCCAAAGATTGGTTTACCTATATTTTTAGATTTCACAAGGCTGATACTTTTCGGCAGCTTACTCCCATGATTTTGAGTTTAAGCCTGTATGTTACGATAGTTGCCTACCTCGAAACTGAAGTCTTTAAGTTGGGAGAAAATAGCCACCTAAAAAATATTACTGTTATGCACGGAATGTTAGGTTTCGTGATTTCATTATTACTTGTTTTTAGAACAAATACTGCCTACGAAAGATGGTGGGAAGGGCGTAAATTGTGGGGAAGTTTAGTAAATAATTCGAGAAATTTTTCACTCAAAATAAACGCAATAATTCCCAAAGAAGAACATGAAATAAGAATATTTTTCAGAGAAATGACTATTGAATATGCTTTTGCATTGAAGCAACATTTGAGAGGGCATCAACATGATAGCGAAATTTTTACTTCAAAAATTTCAATGCCCACCGACCATCATAAACCTAACTATATGGCAAAATTGTTATTTGAAAAGACAAACGAACTATTTATGTCTAAAATGATTTCTGGCGAGCAATTGTTAATAATTAATAATGAATTAAGCTCATTTACTGATATTTGTGGTGCTTGCGAGCGAATCAAGAATACACCAATTCCATTTTCATATTCCATTTTTATTAAAAAATTTATATTTTTTTATGTAATGACTTTACCTTTTGGTTATGTTTTTACCCTCGGTTACCTCTGTATTCCAATTATTGTTTTTGTTTTTTATGTATTAGCAAGTTTAGAATTAATTGCAGAAGAGATTGAGAACCCTTTTGGAGTAGATGCAAATGACTTACCACTCAATCAGATTTGTAAGAATATTCAGAAACATATTTCAGAAATATTGGAATAGTTTTATCTGTCCAATTCATCAGAACGCCCTTGCATTCCGCCTGAATGAACGACAACGATAGTAGAGTTTTTTTGGAATTTTCCTTTCTGAATCATATCATAAATTCCGAACATCATTTTGCCTGTATAAACTTGTTCCAATTGAATAGTGGGATTTCTTTTCTCAAAATTTTTAATAAAATCAATCAACTCGGGAGTAGTTTTGGCATAATTTCCGAAATGATATTCGTCTTTAATTAAATCAAATTCAGCATTTTCTGGGATTAGTTTAACAACTGTTTTCCAAGTTAAATTGCGTACATCATCTTTTAAAACTAAGATACCAAGGGCCTTTGTATCACCTCGAAGTCCGTTAACGATACCTGCTAAGGTACCACCCGTTCCTACAGCACAACAAATATAGTTAGGAGTGATTTCATCATAAATTTCATCAACCATTTCTATTACACCCCTGACTGCCAACTTATTTGTACCTCCTTCAGGCATAACGTAATGGTCTTTTCTATATTCACGAGTAAGTTTATCTTTGTAACCGTAGTCTAATCTAGGCAAGAAAATCAAGTCCATTCCGTTGAGTTTGGCATACATTAAAGTGCGGTTTGAAGTAGGGGTAAGTTCATGTCCACGGATAAGTCCAATGGTTTTGAAATCAAAAGTTTTTCCAGCCACCGCTGTAGCAGCAATATGGTTTGAATATGCTCCTCCAAATGTT
>JANPIG010000285.1:0-3963 GCA_031424875.1 Cytophagales bacterium | reverse complement strand
CATCAAATCTTTTTCGAGTATTGCATTTCCAAGTAAATCTACATCATTGGGAACATTTTGAATGAATAGATCAATCATTTCAAGTTTTAAATCCTTGTCATGCCCTACTATTTCATCCAAATACGATAAATCAATCTCTTTTTTCTCCGATATTTTTGAAAGAACATCATTAACAACCATGCGGTTAGTTAGTTCTTTCTCGGATTCCCTTTTTAAAACTAAATGAATATTGTCCAATAATTCAGTCTGCTTGAAAGGTTTAGCCACGTAAGCATTCATCCCAATATCAAAACATTTTTGTTGCTCGCCAACGAGGGAATGGGCCGTCATCGCAATGATAGGAATGTTCATTTTAAGCTCATTACGAATATAAATCGTTGTTTGATAGCCATCTATGACAGGCATTTGAAGGTCCATTAAAATAAGGTCATATTGATTTTTTACCAATAAATCAATCCCTTCTTGCCCATTACCGGCAATATCTAATTTGAAGCCAAAACTTTCAATGACAATTTTTGCTAAACGTTGATTCATCTCATTGTCTTCACAAAGTAAGATTGACAGCTTTCCGAGCGACGATTGTTGATTCGAAATACCTTTTACACGAGTTTCCGTATGGACAGTTTCAGCTTTGAAAAATTCTAATGAAAAATAAAATTCCGAGCCAAGTCCTATTTTACTTTTAACAGATATTTCCCCCCCCTGCAGTTCTACTAATTGTTTTACAATGCTTAACCCCAATCCTGAACCGCCAAATTTACGGGTAGTGCTGGCTTCCGCTTGAATGAAACGTTCAAAAACAGAAGATAATTTTTCTGGTGCAATGCCAATTCCAGTATCTTTTATCGAAAACTTTAGGGTAACACTAGTGTCGGTTTCTGACATTTTTTTTACTGAAATAGATACTTCTCCCGATTCGGTAAATTTTATAGCATTTCCCGCCAAGTTCATTATTATTTGATTAATGCGACCTTTATCTCCAGTGACATATTCAGGCATATTAGCATCCAAAAATAAACTAAACTCAAGTCCTTTTTGGTCTGCTTTTACTTTTAATAAGTTATAGACTTGATTTAAAACGTTTTTAACTTGAAATGGATAGGCTTCAATAACTAATTGTCCCGAATCAATTTTTGATAAATCTAAAATGTCATTGATGAGCAACAATAGGTTATCGCCAGCCGTTTGGATATTTTCCACATATTCGGTTTGAACAGCATCCAAATTTTGTTGAACTAAAAGTTCCGTAAAACCAATGATGGAGTTTAGGGGAGTGCGGATTTCGTGACTCATATTTGCCAAAAAACTATCTTTTGCATAAACTGCCATCTCAGCGAGATTTTTCGCATTGATTAAATCAGATTCTGCTTGTTTTTTGATCGTGTAATCTTCGGCGGCACTAAAATAGCCCAGTATGATACCGTCGGTATTTTTAATACAGGTTATACTCATCCAAACAGGTGTCCGTTTGCCCGATTTTGAAATGTATGTCCATTCATTGGCATCCATGTTGTTGTATTCAGGGGTCGTTTTCGCAATGAGTGTATTGAAATCAGGCTCAATTTTTTCGCCTAATTCAAAAGTTAAATCCAATGAGCGTTTGAGGATTTCGTTAGCATCATAAAAAGTTAATGCATTCATTTTTCCCACAACTTCTTCCATTGTGTAACCCACTAAATTTAATCCTGCCTTATTAATTACTTGGATAATACCATCAGTATTGGTGAACATAACGGCATGCCCTACTCCGTTGAATATCGAATTTTGCGTATCTAATAAATTACGAATACTCAAATCTTTCCTCTTTTTTTCGGTTATATCCGTCTCAATCGCAATGTAGTTAATGACTTCGTTGTTATCATTAAAAATCGGGTTTATATTGAGATCAATCCAATATTCTCTACCGTCTTTACTTCTATTTTTGATTTCACCTTGAAATGTTACCTTATTTTTCAAGGCTTCTCTGATTGCATACACTGTTTTAGAATCAGATCCTTCGTATTGCAGGAAATGTCCTGGGATTTTTCCGATTACCTCATCCAAAGAATACCCCGTTAAAGTTTTAAATGCCTGATTTGCCCATTGCATTTTTCGGTCTTTATCCGTAATAATTACAATGTTATTGGTGCCTTTTGCAACCCACGAAAGTCTTCTGTTTTCTTCATCTATTTTTTTGCTTTCGGTAATGTCCCTGGCGGTCCCATAAAGAAAACCTGTTTCTAGGTCGGGAGAGCAATTCCAACTTAGTAATTTATAGCCACCAGTTTTACATCTTAATCTTGCTTCAAAATTAGTAAAATTCATACCTTGTCCTAATTTTTCCATCACTTTTACGGATGGTTCAATATCTTCTTCGTGAACAAAATCATAAATAGAATGAGCCAATAATTCCTCTTCGGAATATCCCAACTCTTTTGAAAAAGTAGGACTGACTTTCTCGAAAATGGCGTTATTGTTTACTACGCAAAAATAATCTACGGATATATCAAAAAAGTTGTTTAATTGATTTGCATTTAGCTTTTGGTTGGTAATATCCTGTTTGATAGAAACGTATTGGTAGGGCTTTCCATTGGCATCCAAGAAAGGGACGATGGTAGTATCTGTCCAGTAGAATGTCCCATTTCTTGCTCTGTTTTTGATTTCGTTTTTCCAAACAGAACCCGAAGAAATAGTACTCCATATATCTTCAAAAAAGCTCTGAGGGTGAAATCCTGAATCAAAAATTGTACTATCTTGTTCTATTAATTCTTCCCTCGAATATTTAGAAATCTCGCAAGTATTATCATTTACATATTTAATAACTCCTTCGGCATCAGAAATTATTACCCCCGATATTTCATCTAAGGCTAACTTGTAGCTGGCTAACTCGGTGGTGACTTTTTCTAATGCTTTTTTTGAAAGTCTTTCTACTTCATCATTTAGTGCACGATTTTTAATTCTCAGCTCAAGTTGGACAATCACGTGATTGGCAAGGGTTGTAAGTGCCATTCGCTGAGCATCATCCAATTTTCTGGGAACTTGGTCGATAACACACAAAGAGCCAATATTGAAACCATCAGGAGTTGTTAGAGGAGCTCCGGCGTAAAAACGGATATGCGGTGCTTCCGTTACAAAAGGGTTATTTTTAAAGGTAGGATTCAATTGAGCATCGGAAACTTCGAATATTTCTTGCCCCATGATGGTATATTGGCAAAAAGAGGTTTCTCGAGACGTTTCCGAGCCTTCTATTCCTATGGCTGATTTAAACCATTGTCTTTTATCATCAATAAGTGTAATAAGGGCCATTGGAACGTCACATATATGAGCCACTAATTTCGTAATATTGTCAAATTCTTCTTCCGAAAAAGTATCCAATATTTGGTAATCCAGTAACACTTTAATTCTTTCCTGTTCATTGGCGGGAATTGGAAAATTTTGTTTGGACATTGTTTATTATATGTGTTGATTTGGTTGTCAGAAGAGAGTCACGTTAACTTTTCCCTAAAGTATTTTTTGTGGTTAATCTATTATTTGATTTTCACGTTTTAATGGTTGAAGCAAATATTTTTTCAAAACACATCGAAAATATTCGTTAATTATAAACTTACAATCCTAATTATTTGCTTGTACCAACTCTCACACGTTACCGCAAAAACCATTCCTAAATACTATCTTTTAAATTTGGTGGGTATAAACTTTCGTTATTCAGCTTATAAATTGAGTTAGACTTTTTAGGTTGAACTATAATTTATAATAGAACGACCACTGGCAAGGTTTTTGAGAGTTGTTAGTATAAGTCCATCTGAATTTTCTTATAAATTTTAAAATCACACCTATTAATTCTCCCTAAAAAGAATAAGTTCATTTATGTACTTATTTAAAAAAAATCTCTTAAACGTTTGTTTTAAGCATTATTGTAGTACCTGTTGTTTCCTAATTTCTAATAATAATTATCGTTTTACATAATCTTCAATAATATTTATT
>JANPIG010000284.1:0-3547 GCA_031424875.1 Cytophagales bacterium | reverse complement strand
CGACAAACTTCTACTAAATCGCCAATGGTAGTTTTTACACCACTGGCAATATTATATGATTTACCTCTAATTTCAGGAGACATTTTAAGGGCAGCATCCATAAACGCCTCCACACAATCTGCCATATAAACAAAATCTCTACTGATTTCGGGAGAAACAAAATTAGGTAATTTACCTTGTCTAACGTGCTCAATCAATCTTGGAATCAAACGGTCAGGCTCTTCCCAATCTCCATAAATGGAATAGAGTCGAAGATTAACGGCATTTTTCTGATGAACCTGTGCATAAAATTGAATCGTATAAGCAGCTGAAACTTTTGAAACTGAATAATGACTGTTGGGTTCGAGTTTGTCAGTTTCTTTGGGAGTAGTACAATTAAAACCATATTCAGAACTACTTCCAGCATGGATATAAACCATGTCAGAATTAAGGTTTTCTAACAAATTAACCGTTCCAATTACGTTTGTTTCATAAGTAAGGATTACATTTTTTTGCTTAGAATATGCCCCGTAAGCCGCTAAATTGAAGATTGTTTTAGGTTTGTAACTATTGAAAACTTCTTGAACCGAATAATTAGAAACAATATCGCAGTGAACAACATTGGCGGCTGGGACATCCAATAATTTCAATCGCCAAGCCTTTTGAGCGTCATGCGTGAGGGCAAAACAATCATTACGAACACTAAAAATATCTTTAAAAAGGTTTGCTCCTATAAAACCACTGGCTCCGTACACGAAGATAGGTCCTTTGAGAGATAAGATTTTTTCTTTTACCGAATCGGTCATCAGTAGTCAATTTTGAATTATTGAATTGTTAAATTGTTGAATAGGTCATTAAATAAAAATTATAAATATTTACTTTTTATATCTTCTTTTGCCACTTCATATTGTTCCGCTTTCATGGGTAAATAATGCCATTCAAGTTTGTTTTCCATATATGAAACGCCCTTTCCTTTTATGGTGTTTGCAATTAATAATTTTGGAACACCATTTTTGCGAGACTTGAAAAGGTCTATTTGAGTATAAATTTCTTCTACATCATGTCCATCACATTCAACAACCTCAAAACCCATTGCCTCCCATTTTGTCCTATCTGCCGAAATTCCTAAAACATTATCAGTATTTCCAAAACCTTGTAAACCATTTTTGTCAATCATTACAATGAGATTGTCTAATTCTTTCGCAACAGCATAATGAGCAGCCTCCCAAGTGGTGCCTTCATTGGTCTCACCATCCGACATCAAAACGTAGGTATATTCATCATTCTGAAGGATTTTGTTCCCTTGTGCAATGCCCGAGGCGATGGGTAAACCATGCCCTAATGAACCCGTAGCAAATGGAATGCCTTTGATTTTATTAGGTGCTGGGTGAGCTGGAAGCGTTGTCCCATTTTGATAATACGTTTCTAAAACACTATTAGAAATCTCCCCTAACTCGTGCAAGCAAGCATATAATGAAGCCGCAGCATGACCTTTTGACAATAAAAAAACCTCCTCTTCTTTTCGGTGTGAAATCAAACTACCAATCATTAAATCAATGCATGATAATGAACACCCAATATGCCCAGCATTGGCGGTAAAATACATTTCCAAAATTTTGAGTCGGAGAGTTCCTTGTAACTTTTTAAGGTCGGCAAAAGATTCTATGGTGGTATGAATTGAGGCTATCATTAATATCAATATTAACTTACAAGGATTTTTCGTTCTGTAATTGTTGACGTGATTTCTTACAAAATTAGCGGTTTTTTGTCAAATTAAGGGTAATAGTTCTAAAAAATGAAACATTCAATAGCTCTTTATCAAATACAATTATCTGATTTTCAAAATGTTGTGAGGCATAAATAAAATTTGTATAAATGATTAAACGGAGGTTTATTGAATGACTATTTTCTTGGTAGTTGTTATCTCCCCTTCTACATATTGTAGAAAATATACCCCTTGCGGAAGTTTCATGTCAAATTCCATTTTACGAGCATTACCACTCACCTGCTGTGATAAAAATTCTTTGCCAGAAATATTCACAATTTTTAGCGTCCCCGTCAAAAAATTATCTCCGTAATATTCAAAGGTAAATTTTCCTTGATTGGGATTGGGATATAGTACATAACTCAGTTGTAATTCTGGTAAGGTAAATTTGCATAAAAAGGTCTCTTTACCCTTTAATTGAATTTTTTCTGACCACCCTCCATAGCTAACTGTCAAATCAGTTGTCTCATTATCATTAGCAAATTCATTAATGGCAGCAATTAAAATTTCTCTACCTTTTACTACACCACGCCATACAGGATCTTTGTCTTGAAAATGTTGGTAAGCACTTTTAGGAATAATCAAGCGATAATTTCCCACAAAAAAATCTTTAAATTGTGCTAATCTGTATAAAGAATTAACGTAAGTTTCATATACAGAATAATTTAAAGAATCAGGCGTGATTGGATTTTCCCAAAGCCAAACACCTTTAGCTCCTGAAAAAAAAGGCATAATTGCTTGAGCTTCAATCAAATGTTTTTTTATCGTCCTATTATAACCATAATTTGAATTAGCTTGACATTTATTATAGCTCAACCATTCAAAAAGCATGATATCCTTATCGCTACGAGCCACATTTGCCTCTACTTGGAACAACTGATAGGCTATATTGGGGTATGTAGGAAGGAGGCTATATTCATAACAAAAATATGCCGAAGGTGCTAAAAAATTATTTTGATTATAAAACTCACCTCCAACTTTTTTAGTCAATGAATCAATCATATAATAATTCAAAACTTTGTCAGTAGTCTGCCATTCTTGCCAAGTATAGTTTAACGGAAATTCCTGATTTTTGATAGGAGCATCTGAATAAGAGGCAAAATTAGTGGAGGCTGGTATGTTATTACTTTTCAAATACTTAATTGGTTCTGCGTATAGTTTTGCCAAGTCTTTTTTATATCTTTCTGTAAAATCAAGGTCAGATAATTTACGATATTGTGCTGGCAAAGTAGTATCAGCTTTTAGAAAACGAATTCCTGCATCACTCGGAATTTCACGTTCAACATCCAACATTAATATATCTAAATTGGGCATTTGCTTTCCTTGCGTATCCCTAAAAATATCCGCCATTCCACGCATATCATTTGCCCACTTTTCACGATATTTTTGAAGATTGTTGTTCCAAGGGCTTTCAATTTCATACCAAGGTTGCCCAGGAATACTGGCGACACCTCCCCACAAAATGGCTCGATTTTTTTTTGGTAAATCTATATCATATCTATTAAAATTTGCCAAATGCGAAAATCCATGTTTTAAAGGTGACTGCAGCGAATCATTAAATCGTGGACCCGTATATACAATATTGAAAGGCAATGAAAAATCAGGAAATTGTTTCCAATTAATGATTCCATTTTGCGTTGAAGGGGTATATTTAAAGGTAAATTGGCAATCTGACTGAGCAAAAGTCAATTGTGAAAGTATAAGAAGCAAGAAAATAATTGGCTTTTTTATCACGTTTAATAGATTATGAGTCAAAACTGGATTTTAATATTTATCTTTGTTAATTAAAAAGTACAAAAATAA
>JANPIG010000283.1:0-1406 GCA_031424875.1 Cytophagales bacterium | reverse complement strand
TGGATGCCTTCATGGAAAGGACAATGTTGTAATAATTTTCATCCTCACAAATCCGTAGAAATTCTAAAGCAGATTCTACCATCCCAAGGGGTGTATCACCATAACGACTCAATATTCTATCACTTAACGAACCATGATTTGTGCCAATACGCATCGCTGTGCCATATTCTTTACAAATATTGACTAAGGGTAAAAACTTTATTCGGATTCTATCTAATTCATCTTGATACGAAGATTCCGTATAATCAATCGTTTCAAAACGTTTTTTATCGGCATAATTCCCTGGATTTACTCTCACTTTTTCTACTAAACGGGCTGCTAATTCTGCTGCATTTGGCGTAAAGTGAATATCGGCAATTAAAGGAACTGAATACCCACGCAATCGTAATTCTTTACGAATATTATCCAAATTCTGAGCTTCTTTTACAGATGGAGCAGTTATTCTCACATACTCACATCCCGACTCAACCATACGAATAGTCTGTTCAATAGACCCAATAGTGTCCATCGTATCAATCGTTGTCATAGATTGAACCCTTATCGGATAGTCAGAACCCATCGGTAAATCTCCAATGTTAACTGTAGTGGTTTTGCGGCGAGAATATTCCGTTAATGAATTGGCATAACGGTTTCCGTTTTCAATGAGGTTAATAATGTGGGAAGTTTCAGACATAAATTTTATTTCTTTTTCAATCACAAAGGTAAAAAAATACCCCGACAAACTAATAACGTTTGTTGGGGTAGATTGGTTATTATTCTGTAAATTAAAAATCCCCAAACGTATCTACTAAATACTTTTGAACAATAGAAATATCTCCTTTTGAAGTCAAATCTGGTACATTTTCTTCTACTGCAACGGTAATAACTTTCTTCGGATTTTCACTTGCCATTTTCATAACCGCAGTTGGCAATTCACGCTCATTACGGATTGGGTTGAATGGCTCTTTTCTAACGTATTCTAAAATATCATCGTAATTAAAATGAAACACATTCATATTTACACCAATTTTGCCTTTTGCATCTCTTGCCCCTTCTATTTGCTCGTCATTTGGTTTTTCAATGATTTCTACTAAATATCCTTCTTCATCGGCTTTAATTACGGCAAAGGATTTAACTCGCTCAGGTTCAACGCCTAAGGCTATACTTTCATAAGAAACTACTGCATTTTGAACGGCATTTTCGCTTAATAATTTCAAAACATTTACTGAATAAAGGTTATCCGAATTACAAACCGTAAATCTATCACCTTTCCATTCGGGCGTTTGTTCTAAGGCTTGTTGGATAGCATCGGCTGTACCAGCGGGTTTTTCACGGTCGGAGGCAATTTGTTGAGTGGCGTATAAAAACTTTATCCCCCAGGCTTTATTATCTTCTACTAATTGGTCGTAATAGGGTTTTGTAACGTG
>JANPIG010000282.1:0-4207 GCA_031424875.1 Cytophagales bacterium | reverse complement strand
TGATTATGTGGGTAATGAGTGATAGGTCCTTAAACCGAAGCCTACGCAAGATGGAAGGTTTTTGCGTACATAAATATAGTTTAATTAATGAATAAGGCAAAAGCTGTTTTGTAAAGTTCCATTGGAAGCCTCTGCAAGGCGTACATTCAGTGGCTTGGGATGAGGCTCAAAAAATATCGGGCAAAGACCCAGATTTTCATCGTAGAGATTTGTGGGAAGCTATTGAAAATGGATATTATCCAGAATGGGAATTAGGCTTGCAAATCGTTCCTGAAGAGGATGAACATAAGTATCCCTTTGATATTTTGGATGCTACCAAAATAATTCCCGAAGAGTTAGTACCAGTAATAAAAGTTGGCAAAATGACCTTAAATAGGAATCCAGACAACTTTTTTGCAGAAACAGAGCAAGTTGCATTTCACCCAGGGCATTTAGTGCCAGGTATTGATTTTAGTAATGACCCTTTACTTCAAGGCAGGCTTTTCTCTTATACTGATACGCAACTTTCACGTTTAGGCAGTCCAAATTTTCATGAGATCCCCATCAATCGTTCCATTTCGCCCGTGCATAATGGTCAGCGAGACGGACACATGAGACAAACAATTAATAAAGACCAAAACAGAGCAAATTATCATCCTAATTCAATTGGGGGCGGTTGTCCTTTTCAAGCCAAGGCGGCAGAAGGAGGCTTTACGAGTTATCCAGAAAGGATTGATGCTGTAAAAATAAGAAATCGAAGTGAAAGTTTTCAAGACCATTTCAGTCAAGCAACATTATTTTTCAATAGTCAATCCGAAGCAGAAAAGCAGCATATCATTGATGCTTTAACGTTTGAATTAGGTAAAGTTGAGCGAGTTTACATCCGAGAAAGAGTATTGGGATTATTAGCGCAAATAGACATTACTTTGGCCTCGCAAGTAGCAGATGGTCTGGGTTTAGATGTTCCCACTGAACCCCAAAAACCTATGAACCATGGCATTGGTGCAGATGCAAATCCAGATGAATTTGAGCCTGTAAAAACGAAGTCATTGATAAAAAAATCTGAGGCTTTAAGTATGCAAAATACGCCAAAAGACTCTATCAAAACTCGTAAAATAGCCTTTTTAGTTGCTGATGGCGTAGATGGAGATTCGGTTTCTGAAATGAAATCAACCTTGATAAATGAAGGTGCTACTGTGAAATTAATTGCTGCTAAATTGGGTTATGTACAAACGAATAATAAAGAAAGTTTATCCGTAAATGGTTCATTCCTTACTGAGGCTTCGGTACTTTATGATGCAGTTTTTGTTCCTTCAGGAAGTGACCATTTGAAAAATTTGATTAAAAAATCAGATTCTATTCATTTCATCAATGAGGCATATCGCCATTGTAAAGCTATTGCCACAGGTGCTGACGGAGAGGAGTTTTTGAAATATACATATATTAATACCAAAGAAAATGGATTGGATAGTGCTGAAACGGGTGTATTGATTGGTGCCAATCCTGATGAGTTTGTTCAAGCAATTGCGCAACATCGTTTCTGGGATAGGGAAATTATGAGAAAAGTACCAGCGTAATTTAATAATATCTTTCGGCTCAAACGTCAAGAAAATGTAAACCAATTTCATTTTCTTGACGTTTTTATTTTATCAGACCTTAACTTTGTAAAGGTATTTATCAAACGGTGGCACGGCTAAAACAAACAATTATTGATTAAATATTGCGAGTTAGCCGTGCCACCGTTACAACCAAATTGCTAAGCGAACGGAAAATAAAAAGAACATGATAGAATTACCAGTAATAACGCCCACTGCCACCAGACACAATAAAAAACCAGATTGGCTCAGAGTCAAATTGCCCATCGGACAGGAATATGCCCGTGTAAGAAATATTGTTGATGAAAACAAATTGCATACGATTTGTCAGTCGGGAAATTGTCCGAATATGGGCGAATGTTGGGGAGCAGGTACGGCTACGTTTATGATTTTGGGGAATATTTGTACTCGATCATGTACGTTCTGTGCAGTGGCAACGGGTCGCCCAACTGAATATGATGCAGATGAACCACGCCGAGTAGCAGAAGCCATAAAGTTAATGGGCGTAAAACACGCTGTAATCACCTCTGTAAACCGTGACGAACTGAAAGACCGTGGTGCAGAGGTGTGGTATCAGACCGTTGTACAAGTGAAAGAAGCATCGCCAAGCACTACTATTGAAACCTTAATACCAGATACCAAAGGTAACTGGGAAGCACTTTACAGAATGATTGAGGGTGGACAAGAAGTTGTTTCGCATAATATGGAAACCATTGAAAGATTATATCGCCAAGTGCGTCCACAGGCACGTTACGCCCGAAGTTTAGAGCAAACAAAACGTACCAAAGAGTTTGGGAAACGTACTAAATCGGGTATTATGTTGGGTTTGGGCGAAACGCAAGAGGAAGTTTTTAAGGCAATGGATGATTTAGTTGAAAATGGTTTGGACGTTCTGACCTTAGGGCAATACCTACAACCCACCAAAATGCACCACGAAGTAATTGAATGGATTCACCCTGATACTTTTGCGATGTATAAAGAAGAAGGTTTAAAAAGAGGATTAAAATACGTAGAATCCGGGGCTTTGGTGAGAAGTAGTTATCATGCGGAGAGGCATATATAATTCTATAAAAAGCTGGATTTTAAACCTTCCCATGTGTTTTAAACGCATGGGAAGGTTTACTTTTAAAATCACAACTGATAAAAAATCCGTTTCACACGCTCGCTTACACTCGTAAGAATTTCATAAGGAATTGTGTTGATTTTTTTGGCTAATTCTATGATTGTCAATTCGTTACCAAAAACAATCACTTCATCGCCTTCCTGCACATAGGGTATGTCTGTAATGTCCACCATCGTCATGTCCATACATACATTGCCTATCACCTTACAACGTTGTCCATGAATTAAAACCTCCCCTACTCCTCCACTAAATCTTCTATCGAAACCATCGGCATAACCTATGGCAATAGTGGCGGTTTTGGTATCTCTTTCCAAAGCTCCTTTTCTACCATAACCTACTGTTTCAGAAGCCTTTACGTGTTTTATTTGAGAAATAACAGTTTTTAAAGTTCCAACGGTCAGCAGGTTTTCTTGGTCTTCGGGTTTGGCGGCCAAACCGTACATTCCAACACCCAAACGTACCATGTCTAAACGAGCTTCGGGAAAACGGGCAATACCCGCAGAATTTGCTAAATGCCTTGATGGAACATAACCAATTGCTTCTGAAATTTCATTTGCCATGTTAGTAAATTCTTTCACTTGACGTTTTGTAAAATCATCAAATTTACTTTCATCTGCCGCCGCTAAATGACTAAAAATTGTGGAAACCCAAAGATTAGGATTTGACTTTAAGATTTCTATTAACTCAGAAATTTGCTCAGGTTCAAAACCCAAACGGTGCATGCCTGTATCTAATTTTAAATGAATTTTTGAACTAATCTTCTGACTATCAATATATTCCGAAAATTGTTTTAAAATAGTTAGATTATAAATTTCAGGTTCTAAGGAATAAGTGATTAATTGTTCAAAGTCGTTTTGTGAAGGATTCATCACCATAATAGGCAAGTAGATTCCATTTTGTCTCAGAGAAATACCCTCGTCTGTGTAGGCAACTGCTAAATAATCTACCCCATGAAATTGCAATAAATTTGCCACCTCTGTACTGCCCGAACCATAGGCAAAAGCCTTCACCATCACCATAATTTTGGTATGCTGACCAACTTTATCTCTGAAATAATTGAGATTGTGTGTAACAGCATCAAGGTTTATTTCCAAGACGGTTCCATGCGTTTTTTGAACTAAACGATTTACAATATGCTCAAAGCCAAACCTTCTGGCACCTTTTATCAAAACTATGCTCTCTACAAAAGTTTTCAATAAAGCACTTTCTAAAAATTCTTTTGAGTTTTTGAAAAAGTGCATTTTTGTATCAGCATGTTTTTCTTGAAGTGAAAAAATGGATTTATTTCTAAAAATCACTTCTCCAATACCCACAAAATCTGATAAATTCCGCTGTTTTATCAGATGAGCAATTTGATGATATAATTCTCTTTCTGGCTCACCCGTTTCTAATAAATCACTCAGAATCAATATTTTACGGTTTCTTTGCTTTTGCTGACTTAGGAAATTTAGGGCAATAGTCAAGCCCGCCAAGTCATTATTGTAGGAATCATCAATGAGATAATTTTGAT
>JANPIG010000281.1:0-2777 GCA_031424875.1 Cytophagales bacterium | reverse complement strand
AAAAAAATATTTTTAAAATTCGACCAAGTAGAATCTATTATATATCCACTGTATAAAAGTGTCATGGAATCATCTATAACTTCTATACTTAATTGAGCTTCAAATAATTTTGCCTGATTTGTATTTGGGGGGCTAATTCTTAAATTTTTATTCATTTTGTTAAAACGAATGGCAGCTTTTTTTTCAATTTTCATACATACTAATCCATTTACCTTATCAAAGTTAACTTCACTTTCATCTTCAAACTCCCCTTTCATTCTAACTCTAATAAGGTTATTTAATAAGGTTGCCATAGTAATAGAATCCAAACTAAAATTTTGAATTTGATTACCCTTTAAATTAATCATATCATTTAAGTCAGCTAATGCTTGACGTTTTGCGTTCACAATTCTCTGATAATACTTTAAAGCAATACTTTCCTTTTCACTATCTGATATTAGATTCCTCATATTTGATTTTATTAATTTTAAATATTAAACAAATCTATTTATTTTTTTCTAAAAAGGCAATAAATATTCCTAAAAATATTTATTGCCTTTTTTTTTAAGTAAAAATACATTCAATAAATATAGTTACATTACTGAATATCAATAATTTAGCTACAATAAATTAAAAATTTATTTTTTGCAAAAATTTTAATTAATATTCTTGATTGTTTCCTGTAAATGTGATTATTACTTCTATTGATTATTTCTGAGAGGATTTTGTTTTACCCAAATCAATGAAAATATTTCCGTAATTTGCAATTCAAAAAATCGAATACCACATGAAATCAACTCACTTCATCAAAATTATCTTATTTTTTATATTGCCCTTGTCTGTATCATCACAGACGCAACCCACGCCCAACGACCTCTTCCCAAACGCCAATCTCCGTTGGGTGGACTCGGTTTTCAATACCCTTTCTGTAGATGAAAAAATTGGGCAGTTAATGATGCCTCGTGGTAATTATTCTTACGAGTACGACACGGCTCGTTTTTACAAAATTGTCCGAGATTATCACGTGGGTGGCTTCGTGCTTTTTCGTAACCGCCCAACGGCTCAGGCTCTGTTAGTCAATAAGTTACAGGCAATGTCGAAAGTCCCGATGATGATTGGCATGGACTTGGAATGGGGTATGGAAATGCGTTTGGACAGTACCATCCGCTTCCCTTATCAGATGACTTTGGGGGCCATGCAAGGTAACGAATACCTCTTGGAAGAGATGGGTTTGCAACTCGCCGAACAGTGCAAACGCATGGGCGTTCACGTGAATTATGCTCCTGTGGTGGACATTAATAACAATCCTAACAACCCTGTAATCAATTTTCGTTCTTTTGGTGAAAATCGTGAAAAAGTTGCTCAAAAAGCTCTTGCATATATGCGTGGACTACAAAAAGGCGGCATCATTACTTCTGCCAAACACTTTCCTGGGCATGGTGATACAGGTGTGGACTCACACGCAGATTTACCCGTCATTCCTTTCACTCGTAACCGCTTAGATTCACTTGAATTATTCCCGTATCGTGAGCTGATTAAGAACGGTTTGCAAGGGGTGATGATAGCTCATTTGAGTATTCCAAATCTGGATTCCACCAAAAACTTAGCTTCAACTTTGTCTCAAAAAATTGTTACTGATTTATTGCGTAAAGATTTGAATTTCAAAGGATTAGTATTTACCGATGCCATGGATATGCAAGGGGCAGTAAAGTTTTTTCCCGAAGGAACAGCCAATGTAAAAGCGATTTTAGCAGGCAATGATATTTTGGAAACTTTTGTGGATGTTCCTGCCGCTTTCAATGCTATC
Source organism: Cytophagales bacterium (assembly GCA_031424875.1). GTDB lineage: Bacteria > Bacteroidota > Bacteroidia > Cytophagales > Spirosomataceae > Arcicella. Next base: position 991 of record JANPIG010000281.1, on the reverse strand, counting down.
AAAAAGGCTTTAGAAAAGGGTGAAATTTATCAATCCGACATTGACGAAAGAGTAAAAAGAGTATTGACGGCAAAGGCTTGGGCTGGTTTGGACAAATATAAACCCATAGAAATCAAGAACTTAATTGCAGATTTGAACCCCAAGAAATCAGAGGCTTTGAATCGACAATTTGCTGAAGAAACCATTACATTATTGAAAAATGACAATAGTATTCTTCCGCTTCAAAATTTAGATACTCTACGTATTGCTTCTTTAAATATTGGTAACCCAAGTTTTGGCTCAAAATCTCCGACTGATTTCCAAAAAATGCTATCGAACTATACCGATGTCAAGCATTTTAATTTAGATGAAAATTCAGATGAAAATGAAATACAGAAAGTGCGTGAATCTTTGAAAAATTATAATTTGGTTTTAATGGCAGTAAATGGTCAATCGGTTCGTCCTGCCAAAAATTACGCTATCAATCCCAAGATTCAAACCTTAGTAAAAGAGTTTGCCAATTCTTCAAAAACCATCATTTCGCTGTTTTCAAATGCCTATACTTTATCAAAATTTGAGAATTTAGACAAAGCAAAAGCCCTTACAATTTCCTATCAAGAGAGCCCTCAAATGCACGAATCAGTAGCCGCAGCCGAGTTAATTTTTGGCGGAATTGGCGCAAAAGGTAAGTTGCCCGTTTCGGTAAATATGACTTTCAGATATAATGATGGAATCACGACAGACCCCCTCAAACGCTTTCAATATGCCCTTGCCGAAAACGTGGGAATAGATTCTAAATTTTTGAATTTCAAAGTAGATTCTATTGTAAATGAGGCAATTAAGCGAAAAGCAACGCCTGGTGCAGTAGTTTTTATAGCCAAAGATGGCAAGGTTATTATGCACAAAGCCTACGGAAAACAAACTTACGAAGGCACAAATGCTGTGAAGACCACCGACCTCTACGACTTGGCTTCTATCACCAAAATCAGCACCTCCGTTTTGTCCATGATGA
>JANPIG010000280.1:0-1108 GCA_031424875.1 Cytophagales bacterium | reverse complement strand
CTCGTCGGCGAGCCATTTCGTTTCAGAACCCCAATAGATATCTTGCTCTGGTTCCCACACATCTTCACGACCACCACCAAAACCAAAAGTTTTGAAGCCCATTGATTCCAAGGCAACATTGCCCGTCAAAACCATCAAATCAGCCCAAGAGATTTTTTTACCATATTTCTGCTTGATGGGCCACAATAATAAACGTGCTTTGTCAAGGTTTCCGTTATCTGGCCAACTATTCAAAGGGGCAAAACGCTGCGCACCCGAACCCGAACCCCCACGACCATCTGCTATGCGATACGTACCTGCACTATGCCACGCCATACGGATAAAGAAAGGACCATAATGACCATAATCTGCGGGCCACCAATCTTGCGAATCAGTCATCAAATTGTGCAAATCTTGCTTCAAAGCAGCAAGGTCAAGGCTTTTGAATTCTTCGGCATACTTGAAAGACTTATCCATTGGATTAGCCAATTCAGAATGTTGACGAAGAATATTCAAATTTAACATATTGGGCCACCAGTCACGGTTTGAGGTTCCTCCACCAGCACTTTTACTCAAAGAACCATTACCATGGAAGTTAGCAGTACCGTTTCCATGAATGACAGGACATTTGCCAGCACTCGTAGAAGCACCAGAACCGCTGGCACTATTACTATTGATTTCATCTATATGACTCATAGTTTAGCTTTTGTTTTATTGTTGTTAAAATATGGACAAATTTAATAAGGTTTACACTATTGAACAAACTGATATTATCTATAAAGTTATTGATATTATCTATATTGCTGTATCACAGGCTTTAGCTTGTAATTAAACGCAACAGGCTTTAACCTGTAATTAAACACAACAGGCTAAAGCCTGTGGTACTTTACTTTCTAAAAAACCTCCCCATGTGTAGCCTTAATAATTGCCCTCAAAGCAGGCTTAACCAACTTCAAACTACTCAAGGCAATCTCTGAAACTACTTCGTTTCCAAATAGTTTTTGTACATTTCTTCCTACCCAAAGGCGTCGTTTAAAATGTTTATTCCAGGTTTTTTGATGGCTTTTTTCTACCATGTTTCTATCGTCATAATTCTGTAAAATGTTATCTGTTAATAATTTAGCTCCAT
>JANPIG010000279.1:0-6499 GCA_031424875.1 Cytophagales bacterium | reverse complement strand
TTTCATCAAACCGTTTGAACCCTTGATATACTTGTTTACAACGTCTTTGAGCATATTTACCTGTCTGGCATCGTTCAAATCGTAGTTGAATGCACTCACCAAATTTGCTCCGTGCGTATAACATTCTTCAAATTGTTGCTGAGGGGCATAAGGTCCTTCGGCTTCGTTCATAATCAACTTATTGGGCATATTAGTCCGACAAATATCTGTAATCCAACGATGGTCGGTTTGGGGTGCGTCATTTACTTTTATGCCATCCGTTCCTTCACCAATGTCCTTGAATCCGAAAGTACCATTACGAGTTTCCGTAATCGAACCATAATCAATAATCACCTTGATTCGGGCATCAATTCCCTTAACGGTTTTCAAGAAATTCATCGAAAAATTCTTCAATAAATTATGTCGATATTGATACCAATCTTGGGTATGCTTTCCGTTTCCAATAAAAACAGCCCATGAAAAAGATCCCGCAGGTGGAGTTGGTTCAACGGTATCAAAACTGTTAAAATCCTTGCCCCGATTGCCCCAAGCCAATTGAAATTTCTTGAAATCATTGCCATATTTATTCTTCAAAAATTCTCTAAATCCTTGAACAGCAGTAGTTGAATAGTCGAAAATGGCATTAAAACCACCATCAGCACCTTTGGTAGTTTTATAAGGAAAACCAAACTCTTGCTCGGGCGTATTTACCACGCACATATATAGCAATTCATCTTTCTCCAACAAATTTTTGTAACGATTGGCAACCGTTTTGGCAAAGTTTTGAGTACGTTCTTGAAAGGTTTTTGAAGCAAAGCTATAGACTAAAATGTGTCCACAATCATCAATCAAATCACAGCCATTATAGCCCGTAGCTTGCTGTTGAAGGCGTTTATTTTTGCCCGAAACATCGTAGCCCATCATACGGTCGGCATTAGGAAGTCCATCGCAAGACGGCACAGTATTATCTTCTGGTCCGCCAATTACCTTTACATTGCACCACGTGTACATACATAAACGAAGGCAAACCTTCATCCCACGGCTTCGGGCAGTTTGGATTTGCAAATCATATTGTTCCCAAGGATTAGCGGCATTAGCTTTAAATTGATAAATAACATCCCAACGCACCGTAATAATGACGGAATTCATCCCAATATCAGCAGCTTTATTGATTTGGTCAATATGCGAACTGCGATAATCAACATTCACCAACGAAAGAGCCATATAGCGTTGATTATCTTGGGCTTTTGTGGGGGAAAAGGCAAGGAGGAGGGCGAAAATGAAAGAGTATATTTTTTTCATAGATTTGAGTTGAAAACTATTTCACGTATAAAACGTTTAACAGGATTTCTAAGACATACAATTAAACGAAAAATCTGTCATTAAGGTATTTCAATAAACACAAAAAGACCTACTCAAATAACTGAATAGGTCTTTTTTATTATTTAGCAATTCTATAAGATAAAATTTAGATTACTTCTGAATCATCTCCAGCATCTTCTTTTTTAGCTTTTTTAACTTTCTTAGCTGGAGCTTCATCTGAAGCTGGAGCAACGTTAGCCGCTTCTTCAGTCGCTGGTGCAACTACAGCAACTGGAGCAACTACTTCACTTTGAACTGGTTTCGCAACAACGGCTGTTGTACTAACTTCGCTGAAAGGAAGAACATCAACTACAGAACGTCCCTTAAAACCTTTTTTGAATGTTACAATACCATCTGCCAAAGCAAACAATGTATGGTCTTTCCCAAGACCTACGTTTAAGCCTGGATTGTGGGCTGTACCTCTTTGACGGATGATAATGTTGCCTGCAATAGCTGGCTGACCTCCGAAAATTTTAACGCCTAAGCGTTTACTATGTGACTCACGGCCGTTTTTTGAACTACCCGCACCTTTTTTGTGTGCCATTTCTCTTGAATGAGTTTATTGGTTTACAGTGATTGGTGATTAGTTTTTGGTGATTGGTTTAAGAGAAATATTTCCTTCTACCGTTCACCGTTCACCCTTTACCGTGTGCCTTAAAATGTGATTCCTTCTACTAATACTTTTGTGAAATTTTGACGGTGACCGTTCTGCTTTTGATAGCCTTTACGACGTTTCTTTTTGAAAACGAGTACCTTTTCCCCACGAACGTGAGCCAAAATTTTACCTGATACTGATGCGCCTGTTACTGTGGGAAGACCAATTTGGATGTCTCCGTCATTATCGACAAGAAGAACCTTATCGAAAACCAGTGCAGCGCCTACCTCTTCCGCCAAACGGTGCGTATAGAGGAAACGGTCTTTCTCAACTTTAAATTGCTGACCAGCGATTTCTACGATTGCGTACATTTATTTTATGATTTAATTTTAAATTGGGTTGCAAAGGTACAGCTTTTGTTTTAGAAACAGAAAGTAAAATGGCAATTTATTTCATGTTGCTATGAATTTTTTGTTTTAATTTGTAGTTTATAACATACTGTATAATAGAACGTTATGAATAATAACCATTCAAAACATTAGTAGTAGATAGTGCTTTCTATTGATAATTGTCCAAAACGAATTCCAAATATCGTATTCTGATGAATTTTATTCGAACTTTAAAAATATTTTTCTTAGGCCTTTATCTGTCTATATGTCAAGGCTTTGGGCAGTCTGGAGAAGTGAAAATCATTAAATTTGAAGATTTACGCAGAATGATGAATCATGTATCGGACACAACTTTGGTAGTGCATTTTTGGGCTACCTGGTGCAAACCATGCGTAGAGGAATTGCCAAGTTTTGAAAAACTAAGTAGAGAATATACTACAAAGAAAATTCGTTTTATAATGGTAAGCATGGATTTTCCGAAAGATATCAAGGAAAAGGTTATTCCTTTTGTTACAAAGAACAACATCATTTCACAAGTAGTACTTCTGGATGAACCTGATTACAACGCATGGATTGATGACGTTGATAATGAATGGTCTGGCACAATTCCTGCAACGCTAATTTTAAATTTGACAATGCGAAAAAAAATATTTTTTGAAGGACAAGCAAATTTGAATAAATTTAAAGAAGAATTAAAAGAAATGACTCCTGTAGGTGGGGATAATTAACTGTGGTTTAGCAAGTTGTGATTGAATTATCTGTGCAATTTTTAAATCATAAATCACTAAATTTTAAACTAAAAATTACTGAATATTAAAATGAAAAAAATCATGAAAAAAATATACGTTTTAAGTTCGATTGGAGTATTTCTAATGGGGCTTGCAGTAATATTTGCTTTCAAAAATGAACCTTCGCAAGTAGCTGATAAAGGTTATGCGATTGGTGATGTGGTAGCAGATTTTAAATTGAAAAGCACATCAGGAGGCATAACTTCAATGGCTGAAAATCGTTCTGCTAAGGGCTACATCATTATTTTTACTTGTAATCATTGCCCTTTTTCTAAGGCCTATGAGAGTAGAGTTATGGCTTTGGACAGAAAATACGCTTCACAGGGTTATCCCGTTTTGGCGATAAACCCCAACGATCCTGCAGCTTATGAGGAAGATACTTTCGAGAATATGCAAGCCGTAGCAAAATCAAAAGGTTATACTTTTGAATATCTACAAGATGAAACTCAAAATGTTGCCCGTGCATTTGGGGCTGCTCGTACCCCATCTGCATACGTGGTAAAACGTGAAGGAGATAAATTTATCATGCAGTATATTGGTGGAATCGATGATAATACGCAGGATGCCAATGGGGTAACAAAACGCTATATCGAAGATGCCGTGAATAGCTTATTAGCCGGAAAACCCGTAGTAGTAAATATGACCAAATCTGTGGGATGTGCCATTAAGTGGAAGGGCGTTTAATTTTTACCTTTCTTTAATAACTTCTCGAAACAATATCCATTGTTGGTTATTACTTTCGAGAAGTTCTACAAATTAACTAACAATTTTCACTCTCCATATCACAAACTTCTCCTACAATAGGTTCAATATTCAACTCCTTAGCTACCTTCTCAATAATTTCCGCAAAAACCTCCACAGGCTGAGCGCCCGAAACAGCATACTTTTGATTGAAAATAAAGAAAGGTACACCCGTTACGCCCAATTGCCTGTAATAGTTCATCTCTTCTTTTACCTCATCCGATGCAACGTTTGAATCAATAATCTCCTTAGTTTTTTCTGCTGACCAACCCAATGATTCCATCAAATTAATCAAAATATTTTCTTGTGTAAGATCTTGTCTATCAACAAAGTATGCTTTCATTAATGCTTCTTTTACCGCAGATTGAATCCCATCTTTCTCCGCTACCGTAAGTATGCGGTGCAGGGTAAAAGTATTGATAGCTTTAGGTAATTCTTCGAAATTGAAATCTAAGCCTTCTTCTTGTGCCGCTTGTTCAACTTGGTGAAATTTTGAAACAAAATTAGATCCAAAACGGTTTTCCATGTAAGTCTGGAAATCTGTTCCTTCCAAAGGCACAGAAGGGTCTAATTGAAAAGGATGATATATAACTTGCACATTATCAGAATATTGTGTACCTTCAATTCCTTTTTCAAGGCGGCGTTTGCCGATATAACACCAAGGGCATACTACATCCGAAACTACATCTATACGAATTTGATTTTTCATGACTTTGTTTTATAAATTATATTTGGTATTTTTTTTACTGTTAAATTAAAAACTTGTTGCTATAATATTTTGATTTTCTGATAGTTATTCAAAAAAAACATTCCTATTTTTGAAATCTTTATATCTTATCGCAACGTTTTGCCTATATTAACCGTACTCATAAAACGACTGATCTTTTTTTTAAATTCCATCCATTTTAAATTAAAGCAAACATTCTGATTGTCAGAATGTTAGAATTTTAGCTTAACAAAATAAAAGTCAAAATTATGAAAAAAGTATATTTTCTATTTGCCATTTCGTGTGTTATCATGACTTCTTGCAATCGTAATGGTTTTCAGATTGGCACAGCTTGTCATCGTGAAATTGAAGATGAAGTCTTTAAACCTAATTATCAGTCATTTACAACAGTGGAAAAACAGTTCAATGCCATTGATACTACTTATCAGTTTCAAGCCGTTATTGATGAAATTGGTAATCAGATGAAACTTCGGGGTTATCAAGACTCAAAAGAACGACCTAATCTTATTGTTTTTTATGCTCTTTTTCCAAGTGATGTAAATCTTTCTGTACTTCAACGTTCGTTTAGAGGTTTGGGGAAAGAAAGTATGAACGAAGAACTTCGCAGAATAAAACTCAGAAAAGGAACGCTTTTGTTGCAGTTTGTAGAAAATGATTCAAACCGCCCCATTTGGATGGGTTACGCCGCAGGGATTGCCCAACCTGAAACGCACAAAATTGACGAAAAGGCTCTCAGAATAGCAACCAGAGAAATTTTTGATAATTATAAGATATTTGCTAAAGACTATATTGCGGGAAAAACTATGGTAACTACGCAGGTATTAGCGAGTAAATAATTATTAGTTAGTGGTTATCAGAAATTAGTTATTAGACAACCCTTGCACGTATTTTGAATGCTTGCAAGGGTTTATTTTTAGTAAGTAAGCATTTTCACAATTTCCTCATACTGGGGGAACATTGTCAACAATTCTGCCCTACTCTTCATTTCAAAATCTTCAAAATCAAATCCTGGGGCTACTGTACAGCCTACCAAAGAATAACTATCCACCTCGGCAGGCTTTGAGCCAAACCAAACACCAGCCGGTACAACAGCCTGAAAAACTTCTTCTTTCTCAGGATTATTACCTAAACGAAAAACGTCTAAATTTCCTGCTTCATCAATCATAAAAACATCTAGAGGACAGCCAGCATAGAAATGCCACATTTCATCAGATTGGATTCTATGAAATGCTGAGATATGATGGCTTTCAAGGAGAAAATAAATGCCTGTTGAGAAACAGCGATCACCTGTAAAGCGACTTGGAAGGGCATTTTGAGGGATTTTTTCTTTGGAACGATATGTTTCAGCAAAATATCCACCTTCGGGATGAGTTTGCATTTGATAGTGTTGAATATAAAATTGGGCAGGGTTGTTCATCGAGTAAAAAGTCGTTGGTCAAAAGAAAAATGTTGTTGTTTGACGATGGAAATTTCTTTAAAAAGTGGATGTTGTGGATTTATCAAGAAATTAAATTCCATTTCAATAATTGCTGAAGGAACTTTCATAGCTAAAAATTCACCTGCTTTTACAAAATCATCGGTCAATTTTCTTAATTCTTCAAATCCATCTTGACTTACCCAATTTTCAGAAAAATCATTAACTGAATATTCTTTGAAAGAACCTGGAAGCTCAATCGTTATGGCTTTGAAAGTAGGTAAAATGGCTGGGTTTTGAATATGAACCACGTTTTCCAAGACTGCCAATGACAGATTTTCGCTCGTATAAAGCATAGGTACGCCCACTCTATTCCAACGTCCACCGTATAATTTTGCTCCCATTCCAGATAAATCTAAGGCAAATTTTTGGGGTGTAATTCTATAAATTTTCATAATTTGCTACTAAATATATACCCCGTGTTCTATCCGCCCAAGTTCATTA
>JANPIG010000278.1:0-7917 GCA_031424875.1 Cytophagales bacterium | reverse complement strand
TCCATTGACTGCTGTTTGACCGATAATGGCTTTTCCTGATAATAAAAGTTGGGTTTTGATAGCATTATTCAAATCATCAATTGCTTGATTAGAATAATTTCCTTCGGGTAAATATCTGAACACCACAGCATTGATTTGGGTTCTGGTAGCTAACTCAAAATGTGGGTCTGCTTCTAATAAATCTGAAATAGTCGTGGCCAAATCAATCGTATAATCAATCATTTTGCCAAACTTTTCCGTGCCAATGTGTTGCAAAGACAGAAAAGGTTTTAAAGCATCAAAACGTCTGGTAGTTTGAATAGATTTATAGACCAAATCCAAAATCCCGAACTCTTCATTACTCTCTGGATTCAAATAATCAGCGTGCAAACGAATGTATTCAAATGACTTTTCATTTTTGACAATAAATGCTCCGCAAGAGATAGGTTGATAGAATAATTTATGAAAATCAACCGTAACAGAATCTGCTTTATGTATGCCATTGAGCTTATATTTATGCTTTTCAGAGAAAATCAATGCCCCTCCGAATGCGGCATCCACATGAAACCATAATCCATGGTCGTGGGCCACTTCTGCTAAATTTTCAATCTGCCCTATCGTTCCGAAATCAGTTGTACCAGCTGTGGTAACGTAGGCAATCGGAATAAGTCCCTCCGCCCGTAAACTGATGATAGTATCTTCTAAAGCTGAAGCTTCTTCTCCAAAATTATTCGTCTTAATTTTTACGACGGCATTTTCTCCTAAACCCAAAATTGAAGCCGATTGAGCTACTGTAAAATGGGCAAATTCAGCACATAAAATCCTAAATTTTGAGGCTTCGGGTGGCAATCCTTTTTTCTGAATATTCCAGCTATAATGTTGCTGACTATAATGGTCTCTTGCCAAAAGCAAGCCCATAAAATTTGACATAGTGCCACCGCCCGTAAAAGTTGCATCTGCCTGATTATCAAATCCATACACTTTGCAAAGTTCATCACAAAAGGCTTGTTCAATCATGGTAGCTCCCGGAGCTTGGTCCCAAGAATCCATTGATTGATTGAAAGCAGAAATTATCATTTCGGCAGTTAGTGATGCCACAAAAGTAGGGCAATGCAAGTGTGCCAAACAGTGGGGATGATAAACCGAAATGTTATTGTTAATTACCAAATCACGGGTACGTTCCAACAACGATTCTAAAGGGGTTCCATCTTTCGGAAAAATCTCAAAATCAGCAATTTGAGCCGTCAAATCCTGTGGGGTTTTCCCTGAATAAACCTGTTTCTGCGTGGAGATTTGTTCACTAATATATCCTGCAACTTGCTTAGTCAATTGTCTATATTGAGCCACACTTTCAGAAGTATCGTTAAGAAAAAACTTTTTAAAGGATTGTGTTAATTCGGAAAGATTAACAGGTTCTGCGTATAGCGTATTTTGATTCATTTTGTAAATAATATGTGTTTATGGCACGCAGACGGCGAGTCTAATCTGCGTGCCATTCTTATTGATTTATACCAAAACCGCCTCTGCTTCCATCACAAATTCCTCAGCCGCTACAATGGCTTCTTGCAAAATATCACAGATATGATGTACTTGGTTTTCGTTGATAATTAAGGGTGGCATTAGTCTTAAAACGCTGGTTTGTCTGCCACCCAATTCAATGATTAAGCCTCTACAGAAACACTCAAACTGTATTCTACGAGTCAATTTTTCAAATCTTTCTGGATTGCCGTTTTTCATTTTACCGCTTACTTTATTGACAATCTCCACACCAATCATCAGTCCTCTGCCACGCACATCGCCAATGCAATAGGTTTCAATCTGCATTTTACGCAATCTTTCAAAGAAAACTGCTCCCATTTTCTGAGCATTCTCATCCAATCTATGTTCACGAATATATTTCAAAGTTGCCGTTCCTGTTGCCATGCCCAACTGATTTCCTCTGAAAGTTCCAGCATGAGCCCCTGGACCCCATTTGTCTAAATCTTTGTGATAAACCACCACTGCCATTGGCAATGTTCCACCCAGAGCTTTTGATAAAAGCACCACATCAGGCATAATTCCTGAGTGTTCAAAAGCAAACATTTTGCCCGTTCTGCCTATACCTGCCTGTATTTCATCTAAAATTAAAGGGATGCCTTGTTCTTTGGTTATTCTTCTCAATTCACGCATCCACTCGTCTGGGGCAGGTATTTTTCCACCTTCACCTTGTACAGCTTCAATTATGATTCCTGCGGGTTTTGGGATTCCACTTTCATCATCAGTCAAAACATTTTCAATGTGTTTGCTACAAGTCATATCGCAAGCCGAGCCACAATTATTAGACATTGTACAACGATATTGATAAGGATAGGGTAAAAAATGTACGTCTGGCATCAAACCAGTTATGGGAGTTTTTGCTCCTAAATTTCCCATCAAACTCAATGCCCCGTGTGTCATGCCGTGATAGGCTCCATGAAAAGCTACCATCGTGCGTCTGCCCGTAGCAATTTTCACTAATTTAATGGCTGCCTCAACTGCATCTGCTCCTGTAGGTCCGCAGAATTGTACTTTGGCATTTTTAGCAAATTCTTCTGGAAAAAGACTCAAAATTTCCTTAACAAATTCCTCTTTTACAGGAGTTGTAATATCAAGTGTTAGCAGTGGTAAATCATTATCTAATTGCTGACGAATAGCATCTTTTACTACTTCATGATTATGTCCCAATGCAATTGCCCCAGCCCCAGCCAAACAGTCGTAATAGATATTTCCATCAACATCTTGAATATACATCCCTTTGGCTTTTTTCAAGGCATATGGTAGTTTTCGAGGATAACTTCTGGCATTAGATTCTGTCTCGGCTTGACGATTGAGATAGCCTACGCATTGTTCGTTTTCAGCGGGGTTTCTAAATTCCCCTGGCAATGTTTTGATGTCTCTGAATACACGGATGTCATTCGTAAGGTGGACTTTTGAGGGCGTAATGTTTTTCATGGCGATTTTTTTTAAATTAATGATTTTGTTTTTAAATACTTTCTGAAGTAATATGATGATAGTTGTTAGTATTTCAAGTTATTGATTAATAACAACTTTCATGCTGCAATTTGTAATAATATGATATAATCAAATTTTATGTATGTTCATCTAAAAAAATAGCCGTTTATTAGGTAGTGGCTTTGTCCAAAGTCCAAAGAGAATCACCCAGTAATGAAATCACTGGACGATAATTTTACGAACAAAACTATTTGAAGGATTACGACGGATTTAATTCAGATGACAACTGAACGAAATCTACTGTCTGAAACTGAACTGGCGGAATCATTTCGACGTGATAAATTAATAATAAGGATAAAATTTTGAGTGGGGTAAGGATTGGTTAGAAATTTTGCATAATGGAAAATGTCAAGTTTATAACATTTTTTAAACGCTTGTCTCAATAGTGTTAACAAACGTAGAAAGTTTTTTTTGAATTAGCAAAAAAAAATGAGGAATAAATTCAAGAATTTGTCAATCTTTAATAAATAAAACGAATCTAAAAAACATACAAATTACTTTATTCATTAATAATCAATAGATTATAGCTTTTTATTGGACTAAAAGTAAACACTCATATTTTTATATTAATTTGCTTTTAATTTCTAAAATAGTTCAGGATGCTTATTTTGGATGATAAAATTTACAAAATATGAATTGGAATTCTCTTTATACCAGCAAAAGACTTGGAGCAGAACATCGTTACGAAGGTGAAAATATTGATCCCATCCGTAATGCGTATCTGCGTGATTATGACCGACTTATCTTTTCTTCACCTTTTCGAAGGATGCAAAATAAGACACAGGTTTTTCCCGTGCCTGGACCTATTTTCGTGCATAATCGCCTCACCCATAGCCTTGAAGTCGCTTCCGTTGGAAGATCTTTGGGGAAAGCAATTGGGGTAAACATTTCCAAAAAATATGCCAAAGAAGATGCCAATTTTCATGAGTTTTATCGCTATGATTTGCCTACGGTTGTTGCTACTTCTTGCTTAGCTCATGATATAGGAAATCCGCCTTTTGGCCATTCGGGAGAGTCGGCAATTCGCAATTTTTTCGATAATTTAACTGACGAGACAAAAGATACTTTAGAAGCAGAACTATCTGAAAATCAACTAAATGACTTTCGTAAATTTGAAGGAAACGCCAATGCATTTCGCATCTTGAGCAATCCACAAAACGGACATCAATTGACTTATGCTACCATTGCTTCAATCGTAAAATACCCTACTGATTCGAACAATGGATTCAATAAAAAAACGGGTTTGATTAGTACGAAAAAATCTGGTTTCTTTGATTCAGAAATTGAGACTTATCGAAAAGTAGCCACTGAATTAGATATTACTGTTTTGAATGATGAAACCAATACTTTTGCCCGTCATCCTTTTGTGTATTTGATGGAAGCTGCCGATGATATTTGTTACAGAATTATTGATTTGGAAGATGCCCACCGTCTCAGAATTTTGACGGTGCAACAAGTACTGGATTTACTTTTGCCTTTTTGGGAAAATGATAAGGCTAAATATGATTATTACATTACTAATAAATTACCCAGAATTGAGGACAATAACGAAAAACTTTCCTTCATAAGGGCAGTTTTGATAAGCCTTTTGGTGGAAAAATGTACCGAAGCATTTATGCAAAAAGAAGAAGAAATTTTGCAAGGTAAATTAAATGATTCTTTGATAGATATTTTGGATGAACATACCATTGCTTGTTTAAAAAAAATAGATGATATTTCAATTCGAGAAATTTATAATCATAAGTCAGTTATTGAAATTGAGATTGCGGGTTATAATGTTATTGGAGGCTTGTTAGAAGAGTTTGTAACGGCAGTTTTGCACCCTACAAGAGATAAATCTAAGAAATTAATTCAGTTGATTCCCCAACAATTTAGCACTCAACAAGATAACTTATACGCTAATATTCAGTCAGTTGTAGATTTTATTGCGGGTATGTCTGACCTTTTTGCCGTGGATTTGTATAGAAGGATAAAAGGAATTACAATTCATTAATTTTCTAAATCCTACTGACATACTGTTGTCATTCGTTTGTATTAATTTTGAAATAAAAACAGATGACAAATAATCAACAATCCTTCAAAATTGTCGGTATTAGTATCAGGACAAATAATCAGAAAGCCGCCAACGATTTGGGCAAACTTTGGAGCAAATTTATTGGCGATAACACTACCAGAAAGATTCCTAATAAGATTTCAGATGATATCTATTCAATTTATACCGACTACGAATCTGACCATAACGGCGATTATACCAATATTATCGGTTATCAGGTTTCATCCTTAGATAACATGGCTGTAGGGTTGGTCAGTAAGGAAATACCCATGAGTGAATATCTAAAATTTACTGCCAAAGGGAAATTCCCTGATTGTGTACAAAGAAAGTGGGGAGAAATCTGGAAATCAGAAATTGAAAGAAGTTATGTGGCTGATTTTGAGGTATATGGCGACAAATCCATGAATATGACTGATGCCGAAGTAGATATTTTTATTTCAGTAAAATAAAAAAAACAGTTCTCGAATAAGATAGTCATATTCGAGAACTGTTATGTTAAATAGGTCAAGAGATTAGCTTAGTTGTTGATGGTCTGAGAAAATCCCCAACCTGGTACTTCATGTTTAGTTCGCCAGTGATTTGTTCCTGGTTTTACGCCCATTAAAGGAAAAAATTGAATTACTGCCGAAGCTGCTGGGAAAGTAACACAAGTATTATTGATAGCTCTCTCAGTTTTACAATCCCAAGCACTGAATACAATTCCTTCTTTACACGTTCTTGTCAATCTGGTTATGGCAGGAATCCAACCAATAAAAATCACTTTCATTCGTGCATAGGTTGCTCCCGTAACGCTAAAAGGCGTTGAAACCAACCATCCTTTCACTTCACGTTTACTGGTAGGATTCGCCGTAAAATTTTTAGTTTGAAATGGACTGCATCCACGATAAGGCAATTTTATTCTGAAACTAACTATTTGCCCAGCAATATTTACTTCCAAATTTTTATTCAATAACGCTTGAATAGTTGGAGCGGGCAAATCTTTTTCAGGATCTAAGGCTGGATCCAAATTATCAGAACTATAATACTTTTGGAGGCTTGCGTCTGTAGCATTCAGAATGGAAGTAAAGCCACTGAAACTACTGGCGTATTTTTTCAAAGGAGCATTGATGTCAAATCCTCTTTTGAAAGCTTCTGTGCTAATTTCTTCCTCCGTTTTCAATCCTTCGCTTTCCAATTGTGTAAGCATTGTTTGAGCATTTTGCCCTTGAGCGGTTGACAAACTTTCCACAGTATTTACAAAATCCTCCTCTGTACTAAAAACTAACATTTCCCCATTAAACGATATTGGGTCTTTGTCAATGGCGGCGATACGAGCGGCATTGGGGGTGGTTGGTTGGGTTTCGAGTAAAGACGAATCTTTACAAGCCCACATACTTAAGCCGAATATTACGGCAGTAGCAAGCGAAATTAATTTGGTTTTCATAATAATAAAATTTAGTATAAAGATGTCGTAAATCTTTATGTTTAGAAAGTTGAAAGGGCTTGTTACGACCACGCCCAAACCTTATTCTTTGAATTAATTGAGGTTTCTGAATTGGCAAATAAAGGCATCAAAATACCAGCTCAAAAAAATGAATTTTGAGGAAGTTTTTTAGATAAAAATTGTGGATTTATGATAAGTAGATAACTTACTGATTCACAGAGAGATGCACGAATAATTAATCATGAACAATATTTATTTATGATTAACGCAACAAAGTTAGGTTGAATGGAGTTATATGTACAAGTACCAATCGTTCTAAAATAGTACGAAGGGTTCTAAAAACTTTCTCAATTTAAATTTAATGATATATGAAAAATCTTTTGCTTAAACTTCGTAAGCTCAGAATCAACTTGAATTACACCCAGGAATATGTAGCATATTGCTTGGGAATTACGCAGAAAGCGTACAGTAAAATTGAAAATGGAAAGAGCCAATTGACGGTGGAACGCTTTATACAATTGGTTACAATTTATGGGATAAGTCCCGAAGATTTTTTTGAAAAATTGATGTATTTTGAAGATTCTGCATTTGCTTAAAACAAATTTGTCTGGTAGTTTCCTGTAATTTTGGCTTCGTGTTCCAAAAGCCACTTTTTCCTCCACAAATCTCCTCCATATCCCACTAATGAACCGTTTGAACCAATCACCCGATGGCAGGGTACGATGATGTTGAACTTGTTGTTTCCATTAGTCGTACCCACCGCTCGGATAGCTTTTTCGTTGCCAATTCTGCGAGACAATTCTAAATAAGAAATAGTCTTTCCGAAAGGAATATTTTCTAACTCCTTCCACACAACCATCTGAAAACCAGTACCTTGGTGGCTAATTTTCAAATCAAATTCTGTACGTTTCCCCTCAAAATATTCCGTAATTTGTTTGATATAATCTTGGATTACAGCAGGGATATACTCAGAAATAACTTTGCGTGGACTTGGTTTTTTCTGTGCATCCACAAACAAAACGGAAGTCAAATATTCCTCCGTTGCCGAGATTTCAAGCTCTCCCAAAGGCGAATCAATGTATGTCGTGAATATTTCCATACTGTTTAAAGGTTTATATTCAACTTCCAGAAAGTTTGTTTTACTTTTGGGAAGTTCTCGCCATTCCAACTTCCCGAAAGTAAAAAAACTTTCGGGAAGTGATAGTATTTAACCATAAATCTCCTTCTTCTGAGTCTTCACTCTTTCGTCAGTGATATAATCGTCAAAATTCATCAACTTATCTAAATAGCCTTTTGGTCCTATTTCCAAGATTCTGTTGGCTACGGTTTGCGTTAGTTGGTGGTCATGACAAGTGAAAAGCATTGTTCCCACAAAGTCAACCATTCCATTATTCAGTGCAGTGATTGATTCCAAATCTAAGTGATTGGTTGG
>JANPIG010000277.1:0-6403 GCA_031424875.1 Cytophagales bacterium | reverse complement strand
CCACGTGAATGGTCGCCCGCAGGTTACACAGATTTTTGTGGGGAAGTCTGATTTCTTTTTTGTTTTCATGTTTCTTTAATTAAATAGCTAAATTTTGAATAAAAAAGCATCTCTTTTCTTAACTCAAAATTCTCTTCAAAGTTAAATGAATAGAATAAATTTTAATTATTATTCGCTGAAAGTATCTATAAAAGGAAGATTCAGCGACTAATTAATTTTTATTACTCGCTGAATCTTCTTATTTTTGTATGATTCAGCGAGTAATAAATTTAAAATCATGGTTGGAAGACAGGAAGAATTATCAATCTTAAATAAACTCAAAAATTCAGAACGGTCTGAATTACTGTTAGTTACGGGCAGAAGAAGGGTTGGAAAGACTTATTTAATCCGAGAAACATTTAAAGAAAATATTTGCTTTGAATTCATCGGGACTCAGTACGGAGATACTGAAAATCAATTACAAAAATTTGCTCTTGAAACTGAAAATTTCTTTCCTGAAAAAAGCCAAAACGTTTCTCTCAAAAACTGGTCTATTGCTTTCAGACATTTGAGTAATTGCGTGGAAAGCCTCAAAAAATCAAAGAAAAAAAGAGTCATTTTTTTCGATGAATTTCCATGGATTGCACAACACAAGTCCAATTTCCTCCAAGAGTTTGATTATTGGTGGAATTCGTGGGCTTCCAAACAAAATATTGTGGTGGTAATCACAGGGTCGGCAGCCTCTTGGATGATTCAAAAAGTGGTCAATAATAAAGCTGGATTACACAACAGAATCACACAACGAGTTCATTTACAACCCTTTACACTTAAAGAAACACAACAATTTTTTGAAAGTAAAAAAATAAATCTTGACTTATATCAAACGCTTCAAATCTATATGGTCATGGGCGGAATTCCTCATTATTTAGAAAATATTGAAAAAGGAGAATCTGCGGCTCAAAATATTAATAGAATATGTTTCACGACTAATGGATTACTCCGAAATGAGTTCCAAAATCTTTATGCTGCCCTATTTGACCATTCTGAAAATCATGTTTCGATTGTGAAAACGCTGTCCCAAAAGTGGAAAGGTTTATCTCGGCAAGAAATTATTGCTTCCACTAATTTTACTGACGGTGGCGGCTTAACGAAGGTACTTGACGAACTCGAAGCCTGCGGTTTTATCATAAGAATTATACCCCTCGGCAAAAAGTCAAAAGATACATTATACAGACTGATTGACGAGTTTAGCCTATTTTACCTACATTTTATCGAAGGAAGTAGGGCATCATCAAAGGATGTTTGGATGCAAAAATCCACCACACAGCCTTTTATAACTTGGCAAGGATATTCTTTTGAAAATATTTGTATCAGACATTATGAAGCAATTAAATCAGCTCTGGGAATTTCGGGAATTTATGTTGAAGTATCGGCTTTTCTTTTCAAAGGAGATTCGAAAAGTTCTGGTTTTCAGATAGATATGTTATTAGACCGTGCGGATAATACGATGAATTTATGCGAGATGAAGTTTTATAACAGTGATATTACCGTTGACAAATCAATGGCAGATTTACTGAGAAAACGAAGGGCAAGATTTAAAGAAGTATCTGGTACTAAAAAATTGATATTCAACACTTTAATCACTACTTACGGTGTTCAGACCAATGAACACAGCCTTTCACAAATTGACCAAATAATTACCATGGATAAACTTTTTGGCTTAGAAAGATTTTAAAATTCAATAATAATAGTAGTAACAATATGCAAGAACTCCTAAAACAATACCCCACCATCATCTCCCAAGCCGTCCAATGGGGTGAAATGGATGCCGCCAATCATGTCAATAATGCTGTGTATATGCGTTATTTTGAAACTGCCCGTATTGAATTTTTCAACCAAATCGGTTTCATGGATTTCACGGGGGACGATGGCATTGGACCCATTTTAGCAGAAGTCAATTGCAAATACAAAGCCCCCCTCACTTTCCCCGATAATATGCAAATCACGGCACGAATATTGCCCGATTCATTGACGGAATATGGCTTTACGATGCAACACCTTGTTTTCAGCGAAAAGCTACAAAGAATAGCCGCTGAAGGAACATCAAGAATCGTTTGTTATGATTACAAAAATAAACGTAAAGCCCTGATTCCAAAGGAATTGATTAATAAATTGGAGCCGTAGGGGCAAACCCGTTGGGGCAAACCTATGTGTTTGCCCAATACCGTTTCTACGAAAGGACGAATACGAAAATACCGTTTCCACGAAAAAAGAATACGCATAAAGGGCGAACACATAGGTTCGCCTCTACCCCAAAAACATACATAATGAACCGCCATTCATTCATAAACCCATTATCCGCTCATCTGTGGCGGTTTTTCATTCTATACGTCCTGATGCACGTATCAGTATTCACCCACGCCCAGAAGCCATCTCCCAAAATTATTTCGCAAAAAACAATCGGAGGCTCGCTTAACGAAACCCTTAATTGTAGCTATCCCACAACCGATGGAGGTTACATTTTGGGTGGACAAACTGCATCCGTAAATGGTGATATTTCAGGTTCTCGCAAGGGACTTTCTGATGCTTTAATTGTGAAAATTGATGCTGCAGGAGGTATTGAATTTCAGGTAAGTTTGGGTGGTTCGAGAGATGAAACCGTTACTTCCATCAAAGAAACTTCCGACCAAGGATTCATCATTTTGGGAACAACTGCCTCCACCGATGGCGACTTTTCTACCAATCATGGAGGTAATGATATTTTCGTAACAAAAATCTCAAAAACAGGCTCAGTCCAATGGAATAAGTGTTTTGGAGGAACGTTAGATGAAAAAAGTGGAGAAATTGTAGCCAGCTCAGAAGGTGGATATTTATTCACGGGCAATGCCAAATCTTTCAACGGCGACCTCATGGGGCATTCTCCCGTGGATGCCGATGGTTGGATTGTAAAAATCACGAACACAGGAGCAATTTCGTGGGATGTACTGCCCAGCGGACCATTCACCGATATTTGCAAAGCCGCCAAGCAATTACCCAACAAAAACTATGTGGTGGTGGGCAATATTGGTAATACTTCTGGAACTAATCAGCGAGAAGATATTTTCACATCGTTAGTTGATCCAACAGGAAATATCATTGGACAAAGAAGCATGGGCGGCACTCGTCAAGACCTTGCCAGCAGTGTAGAAGTTACGCCCGATGGTGGTTTTGTGATTATCGGAAAAACCAATTCCAACAACGGAACTATTACCAAAAATCAAGGAGATTTTGACGTTTGGATTTTGAAAATGACTCAAAATTTACAAGTAGATTGGCAAAAAACCTTTGGTGGAAGTGGTATTGATGGCGGTGGAGGAACGGACACTTATGGCGGCATTCAAGCTACTGACGATGGAGGTTATGTTTTCACGAGTTCAACCAATTCCAAAAACGGTGATATTGAGTTGCCCACCACCGCTTGGGCGGGTTCGCAAGCCCGTGTGTGGGTCGTGAAACTGAACTGCAAACAAGAAATTCAATGGCAAAAAATTTTGGGTGGCAATGCAGGAGATTTTGGCGTTTCGGTAAAGCAAATTGACGATAAGGGCTACTTCGTAAGTGCCAACACCAACTCAACCGATGGGGATGTTTCGGGCAGTAAAGGCGGGCAAGATTTTTGGCTTATCAACCTTTCCCCCGACCCAAAATTGAAACCAAATCTTGCCGCCTCGGGACCTTTGGAGATTTGCCAAGGCAACATGGTAAAACTCAATGCCGACATCGGATCGCTCTACAATTATCAATGGTTTAGAGATGGCATAAAACTACCTACCGAAGTATTTTCGAGGATAACTATCACAAAATCAGGAGATTACAAAGTAATTATTACACCCAAAGACTGCCCAAAACCACAAGCTGATACCTCCGCAAAAGTAACCGTAAATCCAAAACCAATAGTAGGATTGCCAAAAGATACCACCTTTTGCAAAAATCCAATGCAGCTAAATGCCAACAATATCAGCGGGGCAGTTTATCAATGGTCATCGGGGGAAACCTTGCCGAGTATCTCTCCCACCACTTCGGGGACGTATAAACTCAACGTAAAAGCGGGTGGTTGCGAAGTGGATAGTAGTGTGAATGTGAAAGTCAGTTCATCGCCCGTGCTTACGCTTTCGAGCAAGATTGAAGCCTGTTTTGATGTCAATACACCCTATATTTTGAGTGCGGGGAATGACCTAAGTCTCAATTATCGGTGGCTACCCAATATGGAAACTGCCAATGTGATAACTATTTCAAATGAAGGAAATTACATCGTAAAAGCCTCTAATTCAGACGGTTGCCAAACTGAAAAAAGTGTGTTAATGATTCAGAGATGTGTATCAAAAATACTTGCCCCCAATATCTTTACACCCAACGGCGACAGCGATAATGATGTCTTCTGGATTAGTGCCGAAGACGTAACGGATTACCAACTAAAAATCTACAACCGTTGGGGCGAAATGGTATTCATGGCAGCCACAGAAACCGCAGTGTGGGACGGCACTTTCAACAACCAAAAAGCCCCCGAAGGCACTTATTCATGGCAATTGAGCTATAAAAATGCCAAACAGCCTTTGGAGGTTTTGAGTCATTCGGGAACGGTGTTGTTGGTGCGGTGAGAATACTAATTTTATTTTCGATGCCTAAAAATTACATTTTTACCATTTTTTCGCCTACTATTTTTTATGTTTTTCTGTAATTTTTGGGTACTAAAAATTATGAAAAGCGATTTAGGCATTCGACTTTCCTTAGAAAATTTCTCTACTTATCCTCCAATCAATGTGTTCCCATTGTATGCAATATCGACTTTGAGGCAAGATTGAAAACATCAATAAACCAAATACTCCTTCGGAATAATAATCTCAAACCTCCCACCTATAAATACATACAAAATCAAGGTAGTTACAAGAGCAAAAAGTAAAATAATCGCCCAAAAATGAACCCTTGCCTGTCGTTCTCCAATCCTTGAAATCATCTTGTATTGATGCACATTCGCTACGTGGGTAGCAAAGGACATAATACCCAAAGCGTAGTAGGGAATAAAATACCATTTGAAAGGATTTTGCAAAACGACTCGTGAGGCAAAGTAAAAATTAGTATCGAATTTAAAATACCATCTTTGCCCAATCGTAGCGGTGATGTGTTGAATAATAAACAAGCCCAGAATCACGCCAGAATAGATTTGTACCTTCTCGAATGTAGTTTTTTCTTCTTTTTTCCTAAGTCTAAATATGAGATTCACCCCACTAAATGCTTGAAATAAAAAGCATAAAATCAAGCTTATTTCCACAACAGGTTGCCGATAAATGATTCTGAATGTTTCCAAAATTTGCTGATGGGTAGTGATTCCAAACCACGCCATCGAGTGATTGAACAAATGAGCAATCACAAAAATTGAGACAATTATTCCCGAGATTCTATGTAAATTTTTATAAGTCATTTTTCAAAATAATGGAATGAGATAAATGACTCCGCCCATGATAAAAAGTATGGTTACAAAAATATTGATGGGTTGATTAAATGGGAGAAACTTATAGAAAATAAACTGTTCAATGGTTCTACCAATCCAAAAAAGTGATGAGCCAATAAGGATGGCATTGCCCAATGGAGTCGTCAAAAGTTCGTTTCCATAGCGGAAACACATTAAAGCATGAAGGGCAGCCAACGAAATGATGCGTAGATTGAGAATCTGCATCACAGCACTGTTGGTTTTACTGATTTTTTGTAATTGATTTTTCCAGTCTAATTTACTCCAAAAAAGACAATGAAAAACTGCGAAAAATAGGCTATGAAAGCCCCCGATGAGTATGAGCATTTTGTATAGATTTTGTTTCTGACAAAATTCACCAACAAAATCGACATCTCTTTTGATATAAATCAAATTCGGTTTTTGGAGGCTCTAATTCTACTCAAAGTTTCTTGAGTGATGCCCAGATAGGAAGCAATATCGCCCAAAGGCACACGTAATTCAATGTGAGGATAAATGGAATTGAGGTTCAAATAGCGTTGTTGGGCATTTTCGAATTGTAGAGAAACCATTCGCTGTTGAAGTTGAAGCAAGGTTTTGGTGGTACTGATTCTGCCGAGTCGCTCAAAATCGTGATGTTTGTCGCAAAGCATTATCATATCTTCTCTCGCAATCACCAGCAAGGTCGAGTCTTCTAATAATTCAATGTAATGTGGACTTGCAGTAAAAAGAAAAAAGCTGTTAATGGCACAAATAAACTCATGCTCGAAAGCAAACCAGTCGGTAATATTTTTGCCATCTTTCAAATAAACCGGAATAGAATCATCTTCGAAAGCTAACACCTCAAACATACCTGCTGATTCAAACGGCCTGATAATTCCTGCTGAATCATAATTCATAGGGATACCGCTGAAGATCTGATCGACCTGGTCATGAAAT
>JANPIG010000276.1:0-3366 GCA_031424875.1 Cytophagales bacterium | reverse complement strand
TGTTTGTGAGCCAATGTTCCATCCGTTTGAACTTGATAAACCCAAACCCAATGAGTCATCGATTCCGTAACGTACAATTGTGTTTGATCGGGAGAGAGTGTAATGCCATTGGCAAAATTTCTTCCAAAATAAAGCGAGCGTAGTTATTTCCTAAACCATCATATTCATAACTTCTATTCACCCTGTCAAGGGAAACATTAGGGTTTTGAGCTTTCACACGTCCAAACATAACAAAAACGCCAATCGTAATGGGCATTTCCTTTTGGTGAATCAAATTATCAAAAACCGTTGGGGCTTTCCATTGTACACCATCTTGATTTACATACACACAAGCCGGCTTATCTGCACGGTATTGTGCTGGTACATAAACAGATACCTCACGCACTGTGCCTGGGAAAATCTTGGAGTTTTCAAAAGTAAACTTTAGTAATTCTCCTTTTGGAACACCTAAATGCTCAACCGAAGCAGAATCGATGGGATAAGTTTCCGTAAGATTTTGTGCAAATGATTTAGCCAAAAAGCACGAAAAGAAGAAGATGAATAATTTTTTCATGAGTTTCAAGAATTGGAGAGTGTTTTGGATAAAATATAAAAAAAGCTGTTTGAATTACAAACAGCTTTACGTTAAAGTATTCAGAAGTATGATACTAATATGAAATTTTTGTTTACCCAAGACAATTGCCTGCGGAGACAAGATTATGTCTCCCGCAGACACTGTACACCATTAACCATTTTTATAAACAAAAACTTAGCGCATTACCTAAAATGAGTAGGTTATTACGTTATATTTTTAGAACTGCTTTTATGAAAAACAATGCTATACTATGCTAATTAATGATTACACAAATTTATATAAAAAATTTGCTTTTCAAAATATTTATACAATAATTTATAGTAATATTTTTTATGAGTTAAATTCAAAAATGTAATTTTACATACGTTAATCCACAGACACAGCCTAAAATGAAAGAAATTCTTTTCAGTTCATCGTCGAGTAAGCCTAAATTTCAGCAATTGATTGATTTTATTATTAATGAAATTGAAAATGGTTCTTTAAAACGTGGCCAACGCTTACCATCCATCAACGAAGTTTCAGAATCATCTGGTATCGCAAGAATGACGGTTGCAAAGGCCTACGATGAACTTCGTGAACTTGGCATTGTAACATCACACCATGGAAAAGGGTTTTATGTAGCCAGTACGGATACCAGAAGTCAATTAAATATTTTTGTTTTATTTGATGCCTTGACACCTTATAAAGAAATTTTATATGAAAATTTAATAATAGGGTTGGGAGACGAAGTAAATGTCAGTATTTTCTTTCATCATCATAACCTTAAAGTTTTTGAGAATTTGATTTTAAATCACCTTGGTACGTACAATTACTACGTAATAATGCCCCATTTTTATCAAGACGTTTCTTCCATATTAAAGGAGATACCAAAGGAAAAACTACTCATATTGGATATTGATGTATCAAAATTTGGTTCAGAGTATGCTATTTTATATCAAGATTTTGAGCAAAATATTTATCAAGGGCTTTTGCAGGCTGAATCGTTAGTAAAAAAATATAAGTCTTTGACTTTAATTTTGAGTAGTAAAAGTTTTCAATACACCCCAGTAGGTATCATTAATGGATTTGAAAAATTTTGTATAGAAAAAGCAATTAAGTATGAAATAATTTCAAATTTAGAAGAAGAACATCTTCAGAAAGATCGTGCTTATTTACTTTTTAGGGAAAATGATTTAGTACGTGCCATCAATTGGTCTAATAACAAAGGTTTTAAGATTGGCAAAGATATCGGGCTTCTTTCTTACGATGATACCCCAATCAAAGAAATATTGGCAGAAGGCATTTCGGTAATTTCTAATGACTTCGCTCTTATGGGGAAGAGGGCGGCGGAGATGATTCTGTCAAAAGAAAAAGGCAGGTTCGTAAATGAAAGCCGTTTTATTAAACGGAAGTCGCTGTAGGTAAATTGGAATGATATTCGTGGCAAGCCTAAACACATTAATCTATATTTATCAACTAGTTAAATTAGGCCTGCCACAGTTTTGCATTACAAATAAAAACCAAATTGTTGCAGATAATCAATCATTTTTGTATTATCAACATTTACTATATTAGAAGTATATTTCAGCTCAGTTTTGCCCTTTTCGAAAATTAATAAACCAATTCTGTATTTCCCCTTCTTTACACTATCTTGTTGGATGATGAATGAAAATCCATTTCCAAATAGTTGGTTTTTAAATAAAAAATCTTGTCTAAAAGAAGAAAACCTAAGAGGGGCAATGATATACACTTCATTATTATCTACATTCTTCAAGACAACAAAAAAAGTATCTTCGTCATTATTTTGAGAGAGTGTAAATTTTTCATTGTAAAAGTGCATCACCTTTACACCTCCATATACGTCAATTATTTCGTCAGTCTTCTTAAAAATAAATTGAGGTAATAAATCTGATTGCTTGATGAGCGATTGTGTTAATTTAGTTTCTAAAGTATCAAATCGGTTGACTGGAAAACTATATATTTTTCTGGATAATGTTTGTTCAAATAAAGTCAAAGTTTCAGCACTGAATCCAAACATTTTGTTGTTAGTGGTCCTATGGTGTTTTAGATCATAAACGTCCGCTTCGTGTGTTTTTTCAAAAAAAGTAACTTGAGGAATGGATTGGTAGTAAGAATGCCAACAAAAAAACACACTTAAAGGTAAGGCTACGATACCCAACACCATTCTAAATTTAGTATCTGTAAGCATGATTGCTAATAAATAAGTAATGCCAATACTGACTACCGAATATAAAAAGTATCTTTCTACCAACATCACACCATCTTGAAAAATACCTCTGGAAATAGCAACTCCTACTGCGGTTAGAAGCAATGAGCCAGCCATTAGAATGAGAATGATACGCTGTCGGAAAACTTCATCATATTTTATCAGAATAGCTTCACTTTTTGCATTCTTCAAGACTGATTTTTTGTATATATGCTTAATTATTAGCGAAATAAATATTATTAGGGTAAGAGAAAATATCATAAATATTATAAAGCCAAAAACGCCAATCATAAAATTATTTTTTGTAAATTGGTACATTGAGCCTCCTAAAAAACCGCCAAGAGAACCTATGATTGCTTTAGGTTTTGAAGTAATTAAATCTTGTAAAGAGTATCCAGCCAAACCCACTACCGTAGGCATTCCACGATAAAATAGGATACCTGTAATAATACCAATTGTACAATAAATCAAGGTCATTTTGTAGCGTCCTTGATAGAGAGGAATTAATGCTCCGAGCATGAAAATATACACTGCATTTCCATTTATTTGGGTATGAATTATGCCCAAAATTAAAGAAATTATAAAA
>JANPIG010000275.1:0-1343 GCA_031424875.1 Cytophagales bacterium | reverse complement strand
GAAACCTAATCCAGAAATTTATCAGAAAGCTCACGAATTGAAAGTAATTATCTATAATCAATCGGATTTTGAATGGGCGGAGAGTTTTGCAGATTTAGTTTCGGATAAATGTATGCTGTATCTACAACCCGAATGGAGTAGGTCGGAAACAATGTTGCCCGAAATTATTGAATACATCAAAAGCAATCCGAAATGGCGGATTTCACTGCAAGTGCATAAGTTTATGGCGATTCCGTAGGGGTTACAATACAAACCCAAAAATTCCGTTAATTCAAAGTTCAAAGACAATCCCAAAAGAACTATGAAAACCATTTTTAGCTTACTCTTTTTTACTTTTTTATTATCCCAAACCTACGCCCAAACTCCTCTTTCTTCCACCAATAAAAAAGCAGTTTCTGCTTATGAAAAGGGTATGGAAGCCCTCAAAAACCGTAATCTTGACATGGCTTTTTCTGAATTTGAAGAAGCCATTGAAAAAGATAAACTCTTTGCCGAACCCTATTTTCAATTGGGACGATTATACGAACAAAATCGGCAATTTGGGAATGCGATTTTGAATTATGAAAAGGCGGTAAATGCCCAAGAAAATACTGCTGTAACCGAAATTTCCGCTCAACAAGCAGGGCAATTGCACCTCAAAAAAGGGGAATATAAATTGGCTTTAGTCTTTCTGGAAAAAGGGTTGCCAGCCGTTGCGCCTTTGAAACTGAAACGCTATAAAGCTCGAATCGAAAGTTGCAAATTTGCTTTGGCAGAAATGGATAAACCTTTAACCATCAACCCTTTAGAACTTCCAAAATCGGTTAATAAATTTGATTCTCAATATTTTCCTGTCCTCACTGCTGACCGTGAAACGATGATTTTTACGGGTAATCAAGATAGTGAAGAAAATCTTTATTTGGCTTCGGTTAAAGATAATGTTTGGACAGAGCCCGTTTCTATTTCTGATAAAATCAATACCAAAGAAAACGAAGGTACAGCCACTATTTCTGCCGATGGAAGGACGTTGGTTTTCACTTCATGCGGGGGACGAAAAAGTCTTGGAAGTTGCGATTTATACATTTCCTACAAACAAGGCGACCTCTGGACTTCACCCCAAAATTTAGGCATAAATATCAACTCGCCCGAGTGGGATTCTCAACCCTCATTATCTGCCGATGGACGCACTTTATATTTTGTTTCAGACCGAAAAGGGAGCTTAGGACAACGTGATATTTGGGTGAGTAAACTGGATTCTACCAACGCTTGGGGAAAAGCTATTAACTTGGGAACACCCGTAAATACACCCGAAGACGACCTTTCACCCTTTATTCACGCCAATGGAAAAACACTTTTCTTTTCTT
>JANPIG010000274.1:0-1078 GCA_031424875.1 Cytophagales bacterium | reverse complement strand
AACTTTTTCTAAATCGTTATTTTGTAGCGAATTATGTAATTTGCTTACTAACGTAATTCCTTGTTCCTGTTCATTTTGAATGTAAGCATTTGCTAAAACTTGTAAAAACGAATTTTTAACTTCATCATTAGGATAGCCAAGTTGATAAAAACCATAATTTTCATCATAACTTTTTAATGTTAGGTAACCCGTTTGAAACATTAATGGAATAAGTTGTAGATGCTGAATATCATAAGCTCCCAAAGTTGTCAATGGTAATTCAACCTCCTCAAATTCAACCATTTTTACTTTTTTACATAAATTTATAAGAAAGGTTGGAGTTCCCGTCTCAAACCAATAATTACGAAATTCGCCTTTATCATTGAAGAAATTAAGTAAAGAGAAAGGATTGTAAACCTTAGTATGTAAATCCCAAGTGTAACCGTTATACCACAGTTTGATTTTGTCTTTGTCATATAGATTTAATTCTTCTGAAAAACTATATTCTAATTCTTTCTGTGTGATTCCGCATACCCCTGCAAATTCTTGGGTGATAGTTAAATCTCGAAGATTATTTAAATCAGAAAAAATACTCACTCTCGAAAATTTAGAAACACCCGTAATGAAAACCATTCGCAAATGTTCATCTGCATCTTTTAGTACTGAATAAAAACCTTTCAGTATGTCCTGATTTTCGAGTGCCTTGTCAGTATCTTGACCTAAATAATCAATAATAGGTCTATCGTATTCATCTATTAGTAAAACAACTTTGCCTTGTTGATTAGCAATAGTTTCAATTAACTCTCGAAGCATCAAACCGTTACTTTCAGACTCTAATTCAAAACCAAAATTTTTGGCTTGTTTTCGTAACTCAATTTTGATGGCTTTTGAAAGTCCTAATTCTTTATGGTCAATATTGCTGAATGAAATTTTTATAACAGGATTTGTTTGCTCCCAATTCCATTTATCCTCTATAAAAAGTCCTTTAAACAACTCTCTTTTACCTTGAAATAATGCCTCTATCGTATTGACAAACAATGACTTACCGAATCTGCGAGGGCGAGACAAGAAATAATACCCCGCCGAATTTACTAAGGAG
>JANPIG010000273.1:0-1620 GCA_031424875.1 Cytophagales bacterium | reverse complement strand
TCAGGACCATACGTAACCCACTTAGAATTCACAATTCGACCATCTTTATTTTTGAGAATAAAAACAGTTTTTCCTTTATTATCAGTAGCTACACCATGCTTTAAAAAGTGATCCTTGGGAATTCCTTTGGCAATCCAAAATAAGTGAAAGTTGCTATTGGAATTTTGTAACCAAGATTCAAATTTGTCAGTCCATGCGTTGTTTGGGAATACAATTTCTTGACTGTCAGATACTTGCGAAACTAATAATTTAGTTATATCGGTATTTCCTATTAAAGGATATTTATGATAACCACAATTATTAGTTCTCTCACATTTTCCAAATTCATCTCCTTGCCTGTTACCTTCACGGTCTTCATAGAAGCGAAATTGATTTTTGCTGTTACAATGAGGACAAGTCCCTTTCTTTTTGGGGCTTTTCTCGAATCGAATAGGATATTCAGACATTTTGATAATAAGGGAAAAAAGTTAGGAAAGGAATTTTGAAATTTTTCAATAAAGCTTTTAAGCGAATAAAATGCCATATCAAATGGTTAAGAATGAACCAGTAAGGATGTTTTAGCCTATGAGTAAGGCAACAAAAAGTAAACCCCACCCGAAGGTGGAGTTTGGAGAATTGCAGTATTTTCATACCTTTGTTTTGCTTTTAAGGTTATGCTCAGGCTAACCAACTGACCGATGTGTTGTCGCACATCGGTTTTTTTATGCCCAAGCCTTTGGAAAATTACTTTTACTTTTTGTGAAAATCTTTCGGAAAAAGAGCCAATAAATCAGAAGTATAGACATAAACCTTACCTCCAATCTTAAAAGTTCGGAATAACCCATCTCTTTTGAATTGTTCAAACTTGGACCTTGACCAGTCTAATCGAGAACAGACCTGGGCAGGGACCAAAGTCTCAGGAATGGCAGCATTCAAACGAGCTTCAGACTTAATAATGATTTCTAATTGCGAAAATCTCTTTTCGACCTCTGAGAGAATAAAGCGAGTTTCTTCGCTTATTGGAGGATTTGTGGCTTGTTTTGGGTACATAAAAAATTTGTTAAGATTTGTTATGCAATGTTACGAAATAAAAGTTGTAAGTAGTACAACTATTTTAAGTATATTTTTATTTCCCTCCCATTTAAATAAAAATCCCCTCTATCTGAACAAAAGATAGTGGGGATTGAATGGTGAAAATATTCTTACAATTCGATAGAAAGTTGTTCGGTATTTACAAGTTGTCTAATGTGTATGAGTGCTTTTTCAATCTCCCTACCTACGGATGACTCGTTTAGTTGCTTATCAAAATCAAGATAGAGCAAATCAACAATAGTAGCTCCTAAATTTTGATACTCTCTCGAATGAGTAACAAATTGATAGTAATAAATATTAAAAAACCATATTGACTTTGGAAAACGCTTCTCAAATTCTTTCCATGCAATATTTTTATCCTTCAAAAATTGTAAATACTGAAAAGCATTTAATTTGTCTCTATGAAGATAAAACATATCCACATCATGCCCTAAATCGTGAGTAAGTGAGAATACATCAATAGCATCAAATAGTTTATTTTCAATAATAGATGGCAATTCATAATCAGAAAATTTAAAATTTTTGAATAATAAATTAATGTCAAAATTC
>JANPIG010000272.1:0-4538 GCA_031424875.1 Cytophagales bacterium | reverse complement strand
GCTGGCAAAACTTCCCTTATCAGAATTATAAATCAAATCACTGCTCCAGACGAAGGACAAATCATTTTGAATGGCGAAAGACTTCAACCCAAGCATATTGAAGATATTGGCTATTTACCCGAAGAGCGTGGGCTTTATAAGAAAATGAAAGTTGGTGAACAACTTTTGTATCTTGCTCAACTTAAGGGCATGAAAAAAACAGATGCTTTAGAAAAACTAAAAGTGTGGTTTATCAAATTTGATATTAAAGACTGGTGGGATAAGAATGTGGAGGACCTCTCAAAAGGGATGCAACAAAAAACACAATTTATCGCAACCATTGTTCATGAACCCCAATTAATAATTTTGGATGAACCTTTTTCTGGTTTCGACCCTATCAATGCTAACCTCTTGAAAGATGAAATTTTGGAACTGAAAAAACGGGGTACTACCATCATTTTTTCAACCCACAGGATGGAATCAGTTGAAGAGCTTTGTGATAACATTGCCTTGATAAATAAGTCGAAGGTAGTGTTGCATGGAGACAAGAAAGAGGTGAAAAATCGTTTTAAAGATAATTCTTATTCTGTGGAATATACAGGAAATTTGACTAATGAACACAATTTGTTTGAGTTAATCAATACCCACGAATTAGAAGACGGTATTATGAAATCACAAATTAAGAATATTCAGAATATTCCTGTAAATCAGTTAGTTAGTAATATTATTAGCCAAGTAGAACTAAAATCCTTTAACGAAAATATTCCTTCCTTCAACGAAATTTTTATCAAGGTTGTGGGCGGAGAAGCGAATGATTTATTGTAAAAACCAATACTAAAATGAACAAAATACTACTTATCATACAACGAGAATACATGACTCGTGTACGTAAAAAATCTTTCTGGATTGCCTCTTTACTCGTACCCTTTTTGATAGCAGGGGTTTATGCCATTCCTATTTATTTGGCGTTGAGTTCAAACGACAGTAAGAATATTGATGTTGTAGATGAAAGCGGGTTATTTAAAGGAAAAATAAAATCTGATGAAGAATTGACGTACCGTTTTATTGATAAATCTTTTGAAAAAGCCAAGACTGATCTTTATAGCAGTGATGCCGATATTTTGGTAAATATTCAAAAAGACATCCTGCAAAATCCTAATGGTGTAAAAATTGTCAGTAAAAAAAGTGTTGGTATGGGTACGCAGTACGATATTGAAGGAAAAATCCAAAACGAATTACGCAATATCAAACTTCAAAATGCTCATATTGATTTAAAGATTTTAGAGGAAAATAAAGTAAAAGTAGATGCCGAAACTTTCACCATTCAAGAGGATGGCAAGGAACAAAGCAATAGTTCGACGGGAGCCATGATTTTGGCGGGAGTTTTTGGAATTATCCTGTACATGTCTGTGCTTTTATACGGTTCACAAGTGATGAATGGCGTGATTGAGGAGAAAAGCAATCGCATTATTGAGGTGATGATTTCTTCAGTTCGCCCTTTTCAGTTAATGATTGGTAAGATTGTGGGCGTTGGCTTAGTGGGGCTTACACAGTTTATGTTGTGGGGCGTTCTAACTTTTGCTACATCCAGTGCCACAACAGCAGTAATGTCTGGCAAATTGGAACAGAAAGTACAGTCCATGCAGAAAAAAGGAACTAATGGTCTGGAAATCAAGAAGATGAAGGAGGATTTTAAGAATAAAAATCCTTTTAATAATATTTCTAAAACGGTGGAAAACGTATCATTAGCCAAAATGATAATCTGTTTTTTACTATTTTATATCGGTGGATATTTATTGTATAGTTCTCTTTTTGCTGCCATTGGTTCAGCAGTGGAAAATTCTACGGAAGCACAACAGTTTATGTTTCCCGTAACCATCCCCATTATTATTTCCTTTATGTTGGGTCAATATATCATCCAACAGCCCGACAGTCCCGTGGCATTTTGGGCTTCGATGTTTCCACTGACCTCGCCCATAAATATGATGGTTCGTTTACCTTTTGGCGTGCCTAATTGGGAAATAGCTTTATCCTTTAGCTTGTTAGTTTTAGGCTTTTTGGGAGCTTCATGGTTTGCAGGAAAAGTGTATCGTGTAGGTATTTTGATGTATGGCAAAAAGCCAACTTGGAAAGAAATTTCTAAATGGGTGTTTTATAAAGGATAGATTTCAGAAGATAGGAATAAAAGAAGAAGGGAGACAGGATTTTGGAAAAATAATTACTTCCAAATCCTGTCTCCCTTTCCTCTTTACTACGGTCTCTTCTATTCCTTTTACATCACCACATTTACGATACGCTTTGGCACAACGATAACCTTTTTGATTTCTTTGCCTTCAAGCCATTTCATCACAATTTCGTTTTCACGAACAACTGCTTCAATATCAGCAGGTAAGGCATCTGTTGGAAACGAAAGATTCGCTCTCACTTTGCCATTGATAGAAATTGGATATTCAAAATTCGCTTCTACTAAATATGCGGGATTGAATTTTGGAAATTGCGCATAAGAAATTGTACCTGCTTCATTACCCAAAACTGCCCATAATTCTTCCGAAATATGGGGTGTATAGGGCGACATTAAAATAACTAATTCCTGTAGGATAGCCTTTTTTGAGCATTTCAACGCCCCTAAATCATTCACACAAATCATTAAGGTGGAAACCACCGTGTTGAATGAATAACGTTCCAAATCTTCCTCCACTTTCTTGATACAAGCGTGTAAAACCTTCAATTCTGCAGGAGTTGGAGTTTCGTCTTTTACTTTGAAATTATTATTTTCATCATAAAATAAACGCCACACTTTCTTGATAAATCTAAAAGAACCATCTATTCCATTGGTGTTCCAAGGCTTGGCTTGTTCCAAAGGTCCCAAGAACATTTCGTATAAACGTAAAGTGTCGGCACCTACTTTATCAACTAAAATATCAGGATTTACAACGTTGTATTTAGATTTTGACATTTTCTCAACCTCAACACCACAAACGTATTTGCCATCTTCCAAAATAAATTCAGCATTGGCAAAATCCTCTCTCCAAGCCTTAAAAGCTGTTGTATCTAAAATATCATTGTTCACAATGTTCACGTCCACGTGAATATCTGTTACTTCGTATTGAGATTTCAACCCCGATGAAACAAATACAGGGTTTTTGCCTTCTCCAACCGATGATTTTACTCTATACACAAAATTAGAACGTCCCTGAATCATGCCTTGATTAATCAATTTCTTGGCAAATTCTTCTTCGGGAACCAACCCCAAATCTTTTAAAAACTTATTCCAAAAACGGCTGTACAATAAATGTCCCGTAGCGTGTTCAGACCCTCCCATGTATAAATCAACCGCTTTCCAATAATTGATAGATTCCTGTGAGGCAAATTCTGTTTTGTTCTGGGCATCCATATAACGATACCAGTACCAAGACGAACCCGCCCAACCTGGCATGGTAGAAAGTTCATAATCGTATTCCCCTTTATATTTCCACCCCTCAGCACGTCCCAAAGGTGGTTCGCCCGTTTCGGTGGGAAGATATTTATCAATAACAGGAAGTGTTAAAGGTAATTCTGATTCTTCGATTAAATATGGAAGCCCGTCTCTAAAATACACTGGTACAGGCTCGCCCCAATAACGCTGGCGGCTGAAAACAGCATTTCGTAAACGGTATTGAATTTTTCCTTTTCCGATGCCTTTTTCTTCCAAAAAATCCGTCAAAACTTTAGTAGCATCTTTGTAAGTCAAACCATTGATAATACCCGAATTGATATATTTTCCTTCTTTGGTATTGTCAGCTTGCTCATCCATATCTTTCTGGGCATCCAAAATTGGCACGATGGGCAAGTTGAAATGTTTAGCAAAATTCCAGTCACGTTGGTCACCCGAAGGTACGCCCATCACCGCCCCCGTTCCGTAGCCTGCCAAGACGTAATCTGCCAAATAAATCGGCACTTTTTCATCATTGAAAGGATTAATCACATAACTTCCCGTGAAAACACCCGATACCTTTTTTACCTCCGACATACGGTCTAATTCCGTCCGAGAAGCCACCCATTTGACATATTCTTCAACGGCTTCTTTTTGTTCAGGAGTGGTCAAAAAAGGCACTGATTCCAATTCTGGAGCAATTACCATAAACGAAACACCGTAAATGGTATCAACTCTTGTGGTGAAAACCTCAATGCTTTTAGGAGTTAGGGGTTGGGGGTTAGGGGTTAGTACCTCAAACCGAACACTCGCTCCCGTACTTCTTCCAATCCAATTACGTTGTTGTTCTTTCAAGGCATCAGACCAATCCACCTCATTTAGTCCATCAATCAAACGGTCGGCATAGGCTGTGATTCGCATGGCCCATTGTTTCATTTTCTTCTGCTCAACAGGAAATCCTCCACGTTCCGAAACCCCATCTTTTACTTCATCATTTGCCAAAACTGTTCCCAAACCAGGACACCAATTCACAACAGATTCATCGGGATATGTCAGACGGTATTTCAACAACATAGATTGCTGTTCGTCTTCACTCATTCCATTCCAATCTTCCGATGAAAAGTTAGGGGTATCTTCATCACAAACG
>JANPIG010000271.1:0-1895 GCA_031424875.1 Cytophagales bacterium | reverse complement strand
CTACATAAGGAGACAGTTCCTTAATATCTCGGGAAGATTTCGTTCCGAAAAGGCTGGTTACCGCTTTGGTGATATAATTTATCATTGTACTGGGTTTATTTTTCGATATTCGTTGTTCGTTGTTCGATGTTGGTTGTTTGATTTTCGAGCAATGAACATCTATCATCAAGCAACGAACACCGAACTTTTCTTGTCTTTAAAAAAGAAATACTTACAAATTTAGTTCATTAGACTGAAATTATTTTAATGGAATGAAATATTAAACGGTTTCTCATGAATGTTGTCAAACATTTTGATTCAAATTCAATACATAATCACCTTTACCTAATATTGTTGACTTTTAAATATTTTTATCAAGAGACAATTGTTAAATTTGTAAATAAATGTGATATAAAGGAATTTTTTTTTAACACAGTCATTTTTATGAATAAAACGTTACAATTATTAATTTTCTTGTTGAGCATCAGTGGGGGAATATTTGCCCAAGCACCTACTGGGTTCTATGATAGCGAATTTGACTCTGGCTATGAACAAGTAAATGGCGTAACCTTTGATGCGGCTGGCAGAATGTACACTTGGGAAAAGACAGGAAAATTATATGTTAAGAATAGTTCAGAGCCTTCCATATTATTATTAAATATTAGTGATGAAGTAAATATTGCTACAGATTCGGGCTTGAAGGGTTTTGCCCTTGATCCAAATTTTCTTAGTAATGGATACGTATATCTGATGTATGAAGTAGATAGACATCATTTACTTTATTTTGGCACCTCAGATTATAACCCTAATATGGACGATAATTTGAATGCCTCCATTGGCAGAATAACCCGCTATACCATTGATGTTTCCAATTTCTCCTCCATTGTTCCCAATAGCCGTTTTATTTTATTAGGTACTGGCCCCACCGATGGTTTCCCTTTTATCCATGACTCTCATAATGTAGGAACTCTTATCTTTGGTTCAGATGGTACTTTATTGGCGTCATGTGGAGATTCGTCTGCCACCACTGCTGACTCAGGTAATCATCAAGATACTTATTACAGTCAAGCACTTTCAGACGGAATTTTGAAATCTGACGACCCCAATACCCTTGAAAATGAAAATGAAAATGTGGGTTCTTGGCGGGCTCAAATGGTGAATTGTTTGAGTGGAAAAATTATCAGAATTGATCCTGCTACGGGCGATGGTGTTCCGAGCAATCCTTTTTATGACCCATCGCAACCCCGTGCTGCTAAATCAAGAGTTTGGGCCATGGGCTTACGTAGCGTATTTAGGATGACATTGAAGCCTAACACGGGAAGCCACAATGTATCAATCGGAAATCCTGGAACTATTTATATGGGTGAAGTAGGAAGTATTAGAAGGGAAGAAATAAATGTAGTTACAGCAGGAGGGCAAAATTTTGGCTGGCCCCGTTTTGAAGGAATCGTTGAGCAAGAATCTGAAGTAGTCTATCTACCCGCAAACCGTTCAGAGCAGTTTTCAGTTCCTTTTATTCATACACGTCCTGCCGTAGATTTCAGAAGTTCACCTGCACTTGCTTATGTGAATGGAGAGATATTTGAAATTGGTACTTCTAATCCAAATGCCATTACTGGACTTGATTTTCTTGGCGGATGTTCAATTGGTGGCGTTTTTTATACAGGCAATAATTTTCCACCAGAATATCAAGGACGTTATTTTCATGCTAATTTTAATAACAATGGAGATCCTGATAAGAGTTGGATTCATAGTTTTTCTATGAATGGTCAAAATGAATTGACTCAAATGCACAGTTTTCTTCCACAAGCTATGGGCGTAACTGGCATGGCGGTCAATCCTGTAAATGGTTATTTATATTATGCCTCTTACGGCAGTATCATTCACGAAGTTAAGTATGACCCCACGAGTAATCA
>JANPIG010000270.1:0-1550 GCA_031424875.1 Cytophagales bacterium | reverse complement strand
CGGTCCACACCAAGTAGTGTAGCAATCCACAAAAAGCAATTTATTTTCGGCTTTTGCTTTTTCTAAGCCTTCTTGTAATGTCCCCGCAAAGAACGTAATACCTTGTTCGGTATGTGTTTCGGGTTCTGTGGCTGGTTCTTCAGTAATTACAATTTCCTCCTCGGATTGAGTAATTACTTGGGGTTGTTGAGCCACTCTACAACCCGCAAAAACGATGATAGCAAAAGCAAAAATTCTGAGTCTGTTCATGTACGCTGTGTCTTGTTAAATTAACGAAATACCAAGAATTATTATTGTTTATATGAGCATCCTTTCAAGAATCTTGCCAGTTTTTATTTTGGAGGTATCAATTTGATTTTTAGGATTTTACGAAAAGCAAAAGAGACTTGCGAAACATATTCGCAAGCCTCTTTTTAATAATAACTAATAATTGAATTACGCATAAGTATTCAACATCACAGGCATTACCAATAATAAAATATCTTCGTTTTCTTTTTTATCTGATGGAATAATTAAACCTGCACGATTGGGTTGCGACATTTCCAAGGATACCATGTTTGAGTTAATGTTACCCAACATTTCTACCATGAATTTTGCGTTGAAACCTATTTCCATTTCTTCGCCTTCATAATCGCACATCAATTTTTCGTTGGCTTCGTTTGAATAATCTAAGTCTTCTGCTGAAATTACCAAGTCATTATTTGCTAATTTCAAACGGATTTGGTGCGTTGTTTTGTTTGAATATATCGAAATACGCTTTAATGAACCCAAAAACTCCGCACGGTTTATCGTCATTACGTTCGGATTGTTTTGTGGAATAGCATTTTCGTAATCTGGGAAACGCTCGTCAATCAAACGGCAAATCATTCTGATATTGTTAAAGCTAAAAAAAGCATTTGCCGAACTGAAATCTGCCGTAACGGTCGTATCATCCGAAGGCAAAGTTGATTTCAACAAATTCAAGGCTTTACGAGGAATAATCATCGTTGATTCTTGCTCTGCCGTAACATCGTTTCTTCTGTAACGAATGAGACGGTGTCCGTCTGTAGCTACAAAATTGGTATATTCAGGTGATAATTGTACGTAAACACCCGTCATAGCTGGGCGTAAGTCATCGTTTGAAACCGCAAAAATTGTATTGGCAATGGCTGCACCCAATACATCCGCCGCAATTTGAACCGAAAGGCTTTTGGTTACTTGTGGCACTTTGGGGAAGTCAATTGGGTTTTCACCTGATAATTTATAACGTCCATTTTCCGTAATGATTTCCGTTCCAAAAGTATCTTTATCAATTTTGAAAGTGATAGGTTGGTCGGGCAAACCTCTCAAAGTATCCAACAGCAAACGAGCTGGAACAGCAATTGCTCCTGTATCTGACGATTCAATCGCCAGTGTAGTAATCATAACGGTTTGTAAATCAGAAGCTGTTACAGTCAATTGAGCCTGGTCAATTTGGAAAAGGAAATTTTCCAATATAGGAACAATTGGATTGTTGGCAATCACACCATTGACTGCCGAAAGCTGTTTGAGTAATACTGAAGATGATACGA
>JANPIG010000269.1:0-5987 GCA_031424875.1 Cytophagales bacterium | reverse complement strand
CTGTGGTATCGAATTTATGGCAACTGCAGGAGCCCACTACGATATTTCACGTTTTGGTTCTGAAAGAATGTCTTTCTCGGCACGCCAAGCAGACTTATTAATGGTAATGGGGACAATTTCTAAAAAAATGGGACCTGTCTTAAAACAAGTTTATCTTCAAATGGCAGAGCCTCGTTGGGTAATCTCAGTGGGTGCGTGTGCTTGTTCTGGCGGTATTTTTGATACGTATTCAGTACTTCAAGGCATTGATAGAATCATTCCAGTGGACGTATATGTACCTGGATGCCCACCACGTCCCGAGCAAATTTTGGATGGCTTTATGCAAATTCAAGAAATTGCCAAATCTGAACAAAGAAGAAGGAGAGATTCTCCCGAATATACAGCTCTTTTGGCTTCTTACGGAATAGAGTAAATTCAATGAGTGAATGAGTGAATGAGTGAATGAGTGAATATTGTTCTTCAAAACGTATTGTAGTCATTCTGTCATTCACTCACTCTATCATTCTATCATTAATAAAGAATGACAAACGAACAAATAGCACAAGATTTAGTAGCACAATTTGGCGAAGAGAGAATCTACGGTATTGTAGAAAATTACGGACTTTTAAACGTAACCACTACTACCGAGACCATCATTCCTTTGATGCACTACTTATACCAACATCCAACTTTCAAATTTCAATTCTTGACGGACTTAGGAGGAATTCATTTTCCCCAAATACCAAGTCATGAATTTGGCGTAATTTACCATTTACACAGTCTCGAAAACAATGTAAGGTTGATTATAAAACTGTATGTTTCGAGAGAAAATATTGTAGTCCCAACGCTCACAGGATTGTATGCCTGTGCTAATTGGATGGAACGTGAAGCCTTTGATTTTTACGGAATTATTTTCTCAGGACATCCAAAATTGGAAAGAATCCTCAATGCCGAAGATATGGATTATCACCCCATGAGAAGAGAATACCCCTTGGAAGATGCTACTCGTGAGGATAAGATTGATGCTTTATTTGGAAGGTAAAAAATTAAATTATGGCTGAAATAGCATTAGTGTCAAACCCTTATGTGGGTTTAGAAAAGGCACAAGAAAATAAGAAATATGTAAACGACCTTTCGACACTTAATTTAGGTCCGACACACCCCGCTACCCACGGTATTTTCCAAAATATCTTGACCATGGACGGTGAAACCATTATTGATGCTGAACAAACGGTTGGTTATATCCATCGTGCTTTCGAGAAAATTGCCGAGCGTCGTCCGTTTTATCAAATCACTACGCTTACCGACCGTATGAACTACTGTTCGTCGCCCATCAATAATATGGGCTGGCACTTGACGGTCGAGAAATTATTAGGTATTGAAGTGCCCAAAAGAGCTCAGTACATCCGAGTAATCATGATGGAATTGGCTCGTATTGCTGACCATATCATTTGTAATTCAATCTTGGCTGTAGATACGGGTGCATTAACGGGATATTTCTACGTTTTTGAGTGGAGAGAGCATATTTATGAGATTTACGAAGAAATGTGCGGAGCGAGATTAACGACCAATATGGGGCGTTTCGGAGGAATGGAGCGTGATTTATCGAAAGAAGCTATTCGTAAAATCAATGTTTTGTTAGACGGTTTCCCGAAGGCATTATTAGAATTTGAAGGATTAGTAAAACGTAACAGAATCTTTATGGATAGAACTACAAACGTAGGAGCTATCTCGGCAGAACGAGCCTTAAATTATGGTTTCACAGGACCAAACTTAAGAGCAACGGGCGTAGATTATGACGTGCGTGCTATGAATCCATATTCATCTTACGAAGATTTTGAATTTGAAATCCCAGTAGGCACAAAAGGTGATACCTATGACCGCTTTTTGGTACGTGGCGAGGAAATGTGGCAAAGTTTGAGCATCATCAAACAAGCTCTTCAAAATCTGCCAGAAGGGCCTTATCATGCTGATGCCCCTCATTATTATTTACCTGATAAACAACAAGTTTACAACAATATGGAAGCCTTAATTTACCATTTCAAAATTGTAATGGGAGAAATTGATGCACCAGTTGGAGAAGTTTATAGTTCAGTAGAAGGTGGAAACGGAGAATTAGGTTTTTACTTA
The DNA here is from genome assembly GCA_031424875.1 of Cytophagales bacterium. GTDB lineage: Bacteria > Bacteroidota > Bacteroidia > Cytophagales > Spirosomataceae > Arcicella. The sequence continues at coordinate 3,878 of JANPIG010000269.1, read as the reverse complement.
GTTTCAGATGGAGGACGAACACCTTATCGTTTAAAATTCCGTCGTCCAGGCTATATTTACTATCAAGCATTTCCCGAAATGATTAAAGGTTCAACCCTTTCAGATGCCATCATTACGATGTCTTCATTGAATGTTATTGCAGGAGAATTGGATGCGTAATTTTTTTAACAATGTCTATCATGGTCAAAACTCACGATTGGGGATATTTAGCGGCTTCATCGCACTATGTATTGGCAAAGGAAATTAAGTTTTCTTTGCAAAAGGGAGATATTGAAGATGCCCTCGAAGGATTAGACGAATTAATAGATAGTATGTCAAAAATTGCCATCCGTGAGATGAGAAGCCATTTGGTTATCATTATGATTCATATTTTAAAATGGAAATACCAACCTCAAAAAAGGAGTTGGAGTTGGAAAATAAGCATATCGAATGCCCGTGATGAAATTGAGGAAGTTCAAGAAGAAACGCCTTCGGTTACAAAAAAAACAATTGAATCCGAGTGGGATAAAGTTTTTTTAAAAGCTGTTAGAAGAGCGTCAGAAGAAATGAAATTAACGGATGATGAAGAAAGAAAATTTAAGCCCGAAATATTGACTTGGGAGGAAGTTTTTGAAAAAATATATTATTTAGAGGATGAAGATTAATATTTTATAATAAATTATTAAATACCTGATTATCATATATTTACGCAACTCGAATATTGTAAATCGAACATCGTAAAAATTTAAAAATGACTAATACGCAAACTATACAGTTTCCAGCTTCCACTTTGGAACAAGTACATAAAATTATCAAGCGTTATCCAGAAGGAAAACAGAAATCTGCTTTGTTGCCCGTTCTCCATTTAGCTCAAGCCGAATGGAAATGGTGTTCACCCGAAGTGATGGATTATGTGGCAGGTCTTTTGAATCTTGCTCCCGTGGAGGTTTACGAAGTGGCTTCTTTCTATACTATGTTTCACCTCGAACCCGTTGGCGACCATGTGATTGAATACTGCCGCACGGGACCTTGTTGTTTGATGGGAGGCGTGGAAGTTTATGACCACTTAAAAGAAAAATTAGGAATTCAAACAGGCGAAACTACGGCTGATGGCAAATTTACCATTAAAGAAGTAGAATGTTTAGCCGCCTGTGGCTGGGGACCAGTTTTTCAAATTCGTGAAAAATATTACATGAATTTGACGAATCAGAAAGTGGATGAAATTATTGAAGAGTTGTCGAAATAGTAATAAAACCCAGTTGAGCCATGCTTGACATACCTGTTATATATATGGGCATAAACGCACCAAGAGAACGTCAGAGGATAATCACAAGGTTATCTGCACATCTTTATTAGTTGTTTACCAAAGGTGAAATACCTTTTGAGCCATAAGTAGAAGCAATGATTAATGAATCAGAATCAAGCCCTACTTCTGACGTAATGCTATTAGATAATGTGCTTGATGAACTGAAAGTGATTATAGAGATTATTTCCACAACGGGTGTTAAAAAAGACTTTAATAAAATTGCAACTTTGATGTTGGATTACGATATAGAAGAAGGTTTCACGTACGATTATAAAAAATTTAGTTGGAGAAAGTACAAAAATGGTGTTGGTGAAGTTATAGAAAATCCTTCTTTCTGTGATGCCATTGAATATGATTTGAATGATTTTGTGAAATAATTTAAAATGAAAATATTAACCGAACATATTGACGTTCAAGGCATTGAAACCATTGACGTTTTCAGAAAAAATGGTGGTTATGCTGCCGTTGAGAAAGCCTTGAAAAAAATGACTCCCGATGAAGTTACGGAGGAGGTAAAAAAATCTGGGTTGCGTGGACGTGGTGGTGCAGGCTTCCCGATGGGAATGAAATGGTCATTTTTGGCAAAACCCGAAGGCGTGCCTCGCTATTTGGTTTGCAATGCCGACGAGTCTGAACCTGGTACTTTCAAAGACCACTATTTGATGATGAAATCGCCTCATACCTTGATTGAGGGAATGATTGTGTCATCTTATGCCTTGGGTGCAAATACTTCATACATCTACGTCCGTGGAGAGCTGATGTATGTGATTAATATTCTTGAAAAAGCCATTCAAGAATGTTATGATAAAGGACTTTTAGGTAAAAATATCTTGGGTTCTGGTTACGACCTCGACCTTTACGTACAAGCGGGTGGAGGTGCTTATATTTGCGGAGAAGAAACTGCCTTATTAGAATCTTTGGAAGGAAAACGTGGTAATCCACGTAATAAACCGCCATTCCCAGCCGTCAAAGGTTTGTGGCAATGCCCAACAGTAGTGAATAACGTAGAGTCAATCGCTGCTACAGGTTGGATTGTTAATAATGGAGGAGACGAATACGCTAAAATTGGTATTGGTCGTTCAACAGGTACAAAATTGATTTCAGCTTCGGGGCATATCCGTAAGCCTGGGGTTTACGAAATTCCTTTAGGCGTAACGGTAGAAGACTTTATTTATGCCGATGAATGGTGCGGAGGAATTCGTGACGGACATAAACTGAAAGCCGTTGTGGCAGGAGGTTCTTCAGTACCTATTTTACCAGCTGAATTAATTCTAAAGACTGTTAATGGTGAAAACCGCTTAATGACCTATGAATCCCTTTCAGACGGAGGTTTTGCCACGGGGACAATGTTGGGTTCAGGTGGATTTGTGGTAATGGACGAAACCACTTGTATCGTTCATAACACCTTGACATTCGGGCGTTTCTATCACCACGAATCATGCGGACAATGCTCGCCATGCCGTGAAGGAACGGGTTGGATGGATAAAGTTTTATACAGAATCGAACACGGAAATGGTCGCCAAGAAGATATTGATTTATTGGTAGATGTTGCCAAGAAAATAGAAGGAAATACCATTTGTCCATTAGGAGATGCTGCTGCTTGGCCCGTTGCCGCTGCCATTCGTCATTTCCGTGATGAATTTGAATGGCACATTAATCATCCTGAAAAAGCTACGCAAAAAGGAGCAGTTTTTATGCGTGAAGGAGCGAGTTGGTCGTTATAATTTGTAGGTTTATTTGCATAAATTTCATGACAGAACTTTTAAAAAATATCGAAATAAATCATTCAGTAATGCTTGGAAAACCTGTAATAAAAGGAACAAGGATTACAGTTGAATTAATCCTAAGAAAAATCTCAGGGGGATATTCGTTTGAAGATATTTTAGAAATGTATCCTCATTTACAGATAAAAGACATTTTGGCTTGTGTAGAATATGCAGCTTCTGTTATTTCACATGAAGAATACTTAATGAGCACATAATGATAATAGCAGATGAATGTGTAAATGGAAAATTAGTCACGGCTTTACGAGAAGTTGGATATGAAATAAATTACATTAGTGAAATTGACAGTGGAATTCCTGATATTGAAGTGTTGAAAACCTCTGAAAAATTGAAAGGAATTCTGATAACAGAGGACTCTGATTTTGGAGAGTGGGTTTTTGCTCATAAAATAACTTCAGTAACCATTATTTTTTTAAGATATGAAAAAGAAGACTTTGCTACAATTCAAAAATTCCTTTTAGAATCCTTAAAAGAAATTGAAAAAGAAGAGGTAAGGCAATTTATTACGATAAATAAAAATAAAATTAGGTATAGACGTATTTGATTTATTAAAGACGATACATGAAAGTTACAATAGATAATATTACAATTGACGTAGAACCTGGCACAACCATTATGAATGCCGCTCGTCAGATTGGACCACACATTGCACCACCTGCTATGTGTTATTACGAGCCACTTAAAGCCTCGGGCGGAAAATGCCGTGGTTGTTTGGTGAAAGTAACGGCTGGTTCAGAAAAAGACCCACGCCCAATGCCTAAACTCGTGCCTTCATGTATGACACAAGTACAGGAAGGAATGGTTGTAGA
>JANPIG010000268.1:0-1121 GCA_031424875.1 Cytophagales bacterium | reverse complement strand
TTGTGGAGAAGAAATTGAATTTTCAGTATCTGGATATTGAGCAGAGGCAATTAGTTTGCCCGTAGCACCATCTACAACCGATGCTTTTATAGAAGAAGTACCTAAATCTAAGCCTAAGAGTAACATAATGAGGTTTTGGGTAAATGTATTTTGATTTTTTGTTAAAATTACTCAATGTTCTATACAGTTCTATATAACAGATTAAGTAATTTTTATAGAGATATACATTTTATGAAAGAAGATTTTACTGTATCAAACAAGAACAGAAATTAAAAAGCTCGAAATCAAATCATCTTCACATAACTACCCAGCCACTTTATCTCTGAATTATGTTTGTCCATAATTTTTTGAACATTTTCATCAAGGAAGTAACCATCAAATTCCATCAAAAACCAAAAGTTAAAGTGATCACCTTCACGAACTGGACGGCTTTCAATTTTTAAGAGATTAATCCCTTGATTTTCAAAGTCTTGCAGAAATCTCACCAATGTTCCTGGCTTTCCATCTTCGGGTAATCGGGCTATGATAGTAGTTTTATCATTTTCACTTTTTTGATTAATAAAATCTTTTCCAACGATGAAAAAGCGAGTACGATTTTGAGCTGAATCTTGAATGTTGTCAAACAGAATTGGTACATCAAACAACTTGGCAGCAATATGTGAACAAATAGCCGCTGAATCAGTCTCTTGCGAGGCTAATTTTGCGGCTTTTGAAGTTGAATCTACTTGAACAAAAAAATCGTCTTCTTTTCCTCCAAAATAATCATTCAAGAATCTTTCACACTGTCCGAAGGCTATATCTTTTGAATAAATTCTCTTGATATCTGAAAGTTTTTCAGCCTTAGTTGCAAAGGTAAAATGTACTGAAATTACCACTTCTGCAACTATTTTCAAATCAGTATCATTCAATAAATCAATAGTTTCCTTGACAATTCCTTCCAAATTATTCTCAATTGGTACAACACCAAACCTTGCACGCCCCGTATCGACGCTCTCAAACACCGAACGAATGTTCGGAAGAGCTAAATAATCGCTCATTGCCCCGAATCTACTTTCAGCCGCTTGGTGCGTAAAACTGCCTTCTGGGCCTAAATAAGCAATTCTTTCGGGTAATTCAAGGTT
>JANPIG010000267.1:0-5384 GCA_031424875.1 Cytophagales bacterium | reverse complement strand
ATTTTCGCTTTTGAGTCATTAATACCGTGTTGGAGCATATAATTTTTACCTGCTACCAATGACTGAGAATCCATCCAGCAGATGCGGGCGGTGATTTCCTTCAATTGCTCAGGCTGATTGTTGGCTTTCACCAACATATTTCCACGAGATACATCCACGTCAGTTTCCAAGGTTATCACTACTGATTCTTTGGCTCCTGCTGTTTTTAATTGTGTTCCGAATTTTTCGATAGTAGCAATTTTGGAGGTTTGCCCAGTTGGCAAAACCGTTACTTCTTCACCCACCGAAAATGAGCCACTGGCAATTTTTCCAGCATAACCTCTATAATCATGGAATTCCTCAGTTTTGGGTCTTACCACAAACTGAACTGGAAAACGAGCAGGTTTTTTTATTTCGTCAAAAGAAGTCGATTCTAATTCAGCCAATAAAGATTTACCAGCATACCAAGGCATTTCAGTTGCTTGAATTGAAATATTTTGACCATATAAAGAAGACATTGGAATAAATGTAACTTCTTGCCCTTCAAAGGAAACCTTATCGGCAATAGCTTGAATATTTGCCTTAATTTCATTGAATTTCTCCTCCGAATAGCCCACTAAATCCATCTTATTTACGCACACAATTACCTTCGGAATACGCAACATCGAAGCAATAAAAAAGTGGCGAAAAGTTTGTTCCAATACGCCATTACGAGCATCAATTAAAATCATCGAAACCTTAGTATTGGAAGCACCAGTAACCATGTTACGGGTGTACTCGAAGTGTCCAGGGGTATCAGCAATAATGTATTTACGCTCGGGGGTCGAGAAATATATGTTTGCCACGTCTATGGTGATGCCTTGTTCACGCTCGGCAATAAGACCGTCCGTTAATAATGACAAATCTAGGAAATTTAACCCCTTACGTTTGGAAGCAGATTCAAGTGCCTCAATTTTATCTTTAGTAATTGACTTTGTTTCGTATAAAAGTCGCCCAATCAATGTGCTTTTGCCATCATCAACTGAACCAGCCGTTGCAATTCTTAGTATATCCATCTTTTTAGTTGTGATTTAGTGAGTTGTGATTTAGTGAGTTAGCATCCGTAAAATCACTAAATCACAACTCACAACTAATCAAAAGTATCCTTGTTGTTTACGTTTTTCCATGGCTGCTTCCGAGCGTTTGTCGTCAATTCTGGCACCACGTTCTGAGATTTCTGCCGAGAGAATTTCTCCAATAATATCATCTAATTCAACCGCTTCCGAAGCCACTGCCGCTGTGCAAGTCATATCTCCCACAGTACGGAAGCGAACGGTTGCTTCGAACGGAATTTCATCAGCATCTTTATTCAAATGTTCCGAATCTGCCCACAACATGCCGTCACGCTCAATTACTTGTCTTTTGTGTGAATAATAAATAGACGGAATCGCCATTTTTTCTTCCTTAATATAATTCCAAACGTCTAATTCTGTCCAGTTTGAAATGGGGAATACTCTTACATTTTCACCAATCGCAATCCGTCCATTCAACATATCGAATAATTCAGGACGTTGACGTTTAGCATCCCACTGCCCAAAATCATCACGAACCGAGAAAATCCGTTCTTTGGCACGAGCCTTTTCTTCATCACGTCTTGCTCCACCGATACAAGCATCAAACTTAAATTCTTCGATAACATCCAAGAGCGTAACCGTCTGCAAAACGTTCCGAGACGCATATTTGCCCGTTTCCTCTTTCGCTTTGCCTTGATTGATAGAGTCCTGCACATAACGAATAATCAACTCCGCACCAGTTTCTTTGGCGAGCCAATCACGAAATTCAATGGTCTCGGGGAAATTGTGTCCAGTATCAACATGAACCAATGGAAAAGGAATTTTGCCAGGGTAAAAAGCCTTTTGTGCTAAACGGACAAGGGTAATTGAGTCTTTCCCACCCGAAAAAAGAAGGGCTGGTTTCTCAAACTGAGCTGCCACTTCACGCATGATATAAATGGCTTCATCTTCAAGTTCACGGGGAAAATAACCGTGTTTTGGGGTATCAAAATTCATATTTTTCTACTAAAATCTTAAATGCAAAAGTTATTATTTACAATATTCAATGTTCAATTTACAAGGAATGATTAAATGAAATAAATTTTCAGAGTGAAAGGGTACTTCTTTTTCCTTGAAAATTGATTGTTGATCATTGAAAATTAAAACTTTATTAAATTAAATACTTTCTATTAACTATGCAATCCACACTCTTTTTGCGATTCCTCCCACCACCATCTTCCTGCACGTGGGTGTTCGCCTTCCGTAATGGCACGAGTACAAGGCTGGCAACCAATGGAAACAAAGCCTTTACGGTGAAGTGGATTTTCAGGCACACGATTGATTCTCAGATAATCAAGCACTTGTTCATAACTCCAATAAATTAAAGGATTTACCTTAATGACTTTATTACCTTCATCCCATTCCGCTATTTTCATGTCGGCACGGTTTTCAGATTGCTCCGCCCTTAAGCCAGTAATCCAAATTTCAGCACCTGATAAAGCCCTCTTCAAAGGCTCAATTTTACGAATAAAGCAACATTCTTTTCTATTTTCTACAGAATAATAAAAACTATTAAATCCTTTCTCCTTCACCAATTCTTCTACACGTTGGGTAGTAGGAAAGTAGGTATCAAAACTCTGGTTATACTTATTCTTGGTGGTATCCATCAACTCATAAGTATCTTGAAAAAGACGACCTGTATCAAGCGTAAAAATGTTGATATTCAAGTGATTACGAAAAATAACATCTGTAATTACTTGATCTTCCTGACCAAATGAAGACGAGAAAACCACCTTTGAATAATTTTCTGAAAGATATGTTAGACTTCCTTCAAGCGAAAGGTTTTCTAAATTACTAATTAATGATTCCATTTAATTTACGGTTCACGGTGAACGGTAAAAGGTTAACGGTTTTAATCACTATTTAAACTTAGAATTGGAATTGATTTGTTTCACTTAAACCGTTTACCTCTTCACCGTTTACCGTGACCCGATAAACTTTTCGCAAAGATATATAAAGTCTATTGAATTAGTATTCTAATAAAAAAATATTTTCTTCTAAATCGAATCATTATATTAATTTTTATGTTATCTTTAAACCAATCCTTACGCTATATTATAGCATACCTTAATCGTAAAGCATTATGAATCAGGGACTTGCAGCCTACCTAATTAAAACTGATAGCCATAGCCGTGCATCGGATATGGAATTAAAGGATTTGAAGACTCTTGTACGTCAGGGTGAGGGAGTAACCCTCGAATTCAAATTAAAAGCCAATCATCCCGAAAAAATCATCCGTGAAATTGTGGCTTTTGCTAACACCAAAGGGGGAACTTTATTGGTAGGAGTAGGAGATGATAAATCCATTCCCGGACTAAAGTTTATTGATGAAGAAGAATATATGCTGGTCAGGGCAATTGAGCGAAATTGTTTTCCGCCCGTCAAGTATGAAATGGAACGAGTGGCCGTTACGGATGAGCGTGATGTGCTTGTGTTTACAATTCCCAAAAGTACCGAAAAGCCTCATTATGTACAGTTAGATAACGAAGAAAGTGGCAAGGCTTACGTACGTGTACAAGACCGTTCGGTACAGGCCAGTAAAGAAATGAAACAGATTTTGAGACGTGAAAATCAAGAAGGGATACAGTTTAAATTTGGCGATAAAGAGAAGATATTAATGCAGTATTTATCTGAAAATCAAAAGATTACACTTAATAAATTTGTTGAAATTGCTAAAATTCCAGTATGGTTAGCATCTCGAACTTTGGTATTATTAGTGTTAAGTAACGTCCTAAAAATTCAGCCTGATGAATTGGTTGATTACTTCTTGGTAAAATAGAAATTAGGTGAAAATATTTTGCCTAATTAATAACCCCTAATTTCTAATCTATAAGCACTCATGAATCTTTTTCTTTATATACAGGTAACTAATTATCCAGAAGAAATCAAGTTTGACAATCCTATTATTTCCTACCTTAAGAAACAAAATAACCATCTTTTTATCTATGACTTAGATAATCATTCCGATTCTTTCATAATTAACAATGCAAATAAACTAATAGGGGATTCAGAAAAAACAATCATTTATATAGATACAATGCCAGAGGGTAATTTTAAAAACCTTATGCCCCTACTCACTAATTCCTTAGATAATCCAGATCGTTTACAATTCATTCTTCAAGGAAATAACGCTCGATTAGAAAAAATGCTAAGTATTTTAACTTATATAAAAATCCAAGAAAATACCCCCATTAGCGAATCAATTGAAGCAATAATTAAGCAATTTTTCTAAAAAAAATCTATTCTTAGAAAATTCATATCCTTTCTTTAAAAAATCAATTTCTTGAAATAATACATCAAAAGGGATTTAAAATGGATAAAAATATTGAGATAGTACAATGCTAAGTTTTTCTTGAATAATTTTTTAATAAAACTTGATACAACCCATATTACAATTAAAAGTTTTTTGTGTTAGTTTTGTTGAACTGTGAAAAGAGGAATTTTCCATAGATTCTTTTACGAACAGCTAATTTTCATTATTTTTATTTTAAAATTCACCTAAAACTGTGTTTTAACTTAAACCCAAAATTACCAAACTAATGAGTACACAAGCAAAAACCCCAGCTGCTAAACCAGCAGCACCAGTTCAAAAAAAATCAGGCGGCATTCCAGCAGGCGTGGTTATGATTATTCTTTTTGTTCTTGCTGAATTATTTTTCCATTTTGTAATGGGAGACGGTTCACGCTTTGAAGGTGGAACCAATGAAGGTCATCCACACCAAGGCGACTATTTGGCTATCGCCTACAAAGGTGGTGTTATCGTACCAGTACTATTAACATGCTTTTTGACGGCTTTGACTTTCTCAATTGAGCGTCTTATCACAATCAGCAAAGCAAAAGGAAGTGGAGATGTAAACGCATTCGTTCGTAAAATCCAATCTTTATTGGACAAAGACGATACTGATGCAGCCTTGAAAGAGTGCGACAGACAAAAAGGTTCAGTAGGAAACGTTACGTTGGCAGCTGTGAAGAAATACAAGCAATTGACAACTGATGGTTCATTAGACAAAGAGCAAAAATTAGCCGCTCTTAGCAAAGAAGTTGAAGAGGCTACTTCATTGGAATTGCCAATGTTAGAGAAAAACTTGACTATCATCGCTACGTTGGCATCAGTTTCTACGCTTATCGGTCTATTAGGAACGGTAATCGGTATGATTAAAGCGTTCTCGGCACTTGGTAACTCAGGTGGTTCAACCGATTCAACAGCTTTGGCAAACGGTATCTCAGAAGCCCTTGTAAATACGGCATTAGGTATTGGTACATCAGCAGTTTGTATCATTGCATATAACTTCTTTACGTCTAAAATTGACGAAT
>JANPIG010000266.1:0-2227 GCA_031424875.1 Cytophagales bacterium | reverse complement strand
TTGTCCTTCAAAAATCCAGACGGGCGTGTTTTGGCCAAATTCAAAAAAGTCTTTGGCAACCTTTTTTATTTCAGATAATGAATTGTATGTGATTGATTTTGAGGGCATTGTATAAAAAAGACTGAAGCCCAAGGCGTCAGTTTTATTGAATATTGTTGAAAGTAAATAAAACGTTGAATGGTACAATATGATTTTGAATTCAAAAGTACGTATAACCAATTTATTTTTGAATACTCTCTACAATTTTCTTAACTTATTCTTTGAATTTCAGTCTTTATATCTGGAGATTTTAATTTCCTAAAATCAAATTGGATGTTGAGGATATTTGTAAGGTACCTCCTCGGTAATTTAAACTTTTTGCACGGATTGTGCCTATGGTGTTTGTTATGGTATGCCCTATGTTGATGATGACATTCTCGTTAGAAGTAGGTACAATTCCACAAGCCCAGACAGTAGGGTCATTCCAAGAACCAGACCTAACGGTTTCACAAACCCCACCATTAACTGTAACATTGAATGGTGAACTGACTGGACTTGTACAGGTTGTTGAACAAGTGGCAGTATAGGTAGTATTAAAATTTGGTTTTATGACGATACTATTCCCTGTCATTCCATTTGACCAGTTTACTACTCCGATACATGGATTTGCTTTTAAAGTTAAACTGTCACCTATTAAAATATTTTTTAATGATTGCGGAGGACAGTTTGAGGCTATTTTTACAAGCCAAGTTTCTGGACCCGGAGCATCTTCAGTTTTTTCGCCAGAAGCACTTGAAGCAGAGAATCCTCCTAATATCATATCATTGTTAGAATCGAAAGAAATTTTATGTAAATACTCAAGAAAAGAGCCTCCAATTGTTTTATCCCAAATCTTTATGCCATCGGGTTTTATTTTTATAATCCACATATCATTATTTCCTCTTGATGCTTCAGTTTTGTCACTACCAATACCAGAGGATGATGTAGCTCCAATTAAAAAATTATTTTCATCAGGAATCAGTCTTAAATCAGAAGCATCATCGTTATCATTTCCTCCATATTTTTGATCCCACATTTTTGTTCCAGCAGAATTAATTTTTACAAGCCATACATCTTGATTATTGCTCGAAGTAGTACCTGCTAAAAGAAAACCTCCATCTTTAGTAGGTTGAATTGCTTTTAACTCTTCTTGATTATTGTTATTGTTATATAATTTTTCCCACTGTTTACTACCAGATGAATTAAGCTTAACAACAAAATAATCATTTGTTTGAACAGTATTATTAATTGGTTCATAGGCCGGTTTTGAATAACCTCCTAATAAATAACCTCCATCAGTAGAGTTTTGCACTGCTTTCAGTGTCGCACCGCCACTTAGAGCAGTCAGATATTGAGGAATGAATCGCCTATCCCATTGTTTCACTCCGTTTGCATCAATTTTTACTGACCAGAAATTATTTTCCATAGGAGTACCATTTTCAGTAACATCACCGCCTAAATCAGATTGGGTATTACCTCCCAGCAAATAACCGCCATCAGAAGTTTTAATAACATCTCTCACTTCATCTTCCGCATTTCCACCATATCTCTTATCCCATTGTTTTATCCCGTTTACATCTAATTTTAAAATCCAAAAATCATAAGAATAATTATTATATAAATCAAGTCTTGCAGTTGTGCTTACGTCTCCACCGATAGTATTTGAATTATTTTTCCCAGCCAATAAATAACCACCATCATTTGTTAAAACAGCAGCATTAATTACAGAATTACCTGTTGGAATATTCAATAATCTACTCCAAAGAACTATACCGTTGTTATCTAATTTAGCAAGTGTCGCAATTGAAGTTTCCTGAATTACTGTAAAAAAACCTCCGTCAGTAGTTTTTAATAAACACTTTAAAGTACCTGCAGTTGGAGTTACAATAATTTTATCCCAGATTTTAACGGGTGTTGTATTTGAACAAACTTCACCTCCTAAAACAATAGCAGGAGCCAAAACTGATGTAACAATAACAGTTATACTTGCACTATCACTTCTACAGCCATTTAAAGTAGAAGCTACTTTATAGTTTTTTGTCATAGTTGGAGAAACAGAAATACTTGTAGCAGTCAATCCTCCTGTCCAACCGTAGGTAGCTCCATTTGTGGGTATTACTATCAGATTCAGGCTTTGACCGATACAAATATTTGGATTTATTTGATTAAATGTTGGCATTACAGGTTTAGGATTTACTGTTATCATAAC
>JANPIG010000265.1:0-3356 GCA_031424875.1 Cytophagales bacterium | reverse complement strand
CCCATAAAAATAAAATTGTGTTGATGAAATTAAGTTTTTTGAGCATTAGTTTTTATTTGTAAAATCTCTTCTTCGTTTAATCCTGTTAATAAAGTTATCATTGGAATAAGTATATTTTCATTAAAAGCCTTCAATACAATTTCAATATTTCTTTGTTTTACTCCTTCTTCTTTTCCTTTCTTTTCTCCATCTTGAAACGCAGTGTCTGTAACATTAGTCAATCTCTATAATATTTTAAGCTCAATTCGTCATCAAAGTTTACTTTTGAAATATCGTTAAAAGGATTGATATATCTATCTTTGGGCATATTTTTGATTTTTACTGGAAATCAACTTCATTTGCATTACAGAACAAATTTACAAAATACTGCATGAATTTTCCCTATTTCATTTCACAACGAATTCAAAATACTAAAACTTCCTCATTTTCTGGTACAGTTACCAAGATTGGCGTAGGTAGTATTGCCGTGGGTTTAGCAGTAATGATTTTAGCTTTTGCCATTCTTTTTGGATATAAAGATGCCATTCACCAAAAACTTTTTAGCCTTACAGGGCATATTTCAGTTACTAAATTTTCATCCAACGAATCTAATGAAGATTATCCCATCACCACTGAAACAGATTTGTTTAAAAGGAAGAAAAATGTTTCCGAAATAGCTCATTTACAGACAGTTATTAATAAGTCGGGTATTTTAAAAACTCGTCAGGATATTTTGGGAGTCATTATGAAGGGCATTAGTAAAGATTTTGATTTTGAGCGATTTAGCCCCAATATTGTAGAAGGCGAACAAATTGATTTACGAGATTCTATTTCTTCCAAAGACATTCTGATTAGTAGAATTATTGCTAATAAATTACAATTGAAAGTAGGAGATACACCCATTATTTATTTCTTGAATGCTCCAGACCGTCCTCGTAAACTCAATGTAAAAGGTATTTATGAAACAGGTTTGGAAGAATTTGATAAAAATTTAATTGTAGGAGATATTCGTCTCATTCAACGTATTAATGGTTGGGGAGCAGACTCTGTGGGAAGTTATGAAATCTACGTCAAGAATTTTGAGCAACTTGACGCAACTGCTAAACTTGTGCAAGACAAACTACAGCCTGATATGAAATTAGAAAAAATTACAAATACTTTTGGAGGATTGTTCGACTGGCTAAATATGATGGACAGAAATATTGTCATTTTTCTTACGCTGATTCTTTTCGTAGCAAGTTTCAATATGATTTCCATTTTACTGGTTTTGATGTTGGAACGCACGCCGATGATTGGTGTTCTGAAAGCCTTAGGAGGCAATGACTGGCAAATCCGTAAAATATTTTTGTGGAGTGGCTTTCAGATGATTTTTAAGGGTTTGATTTATGGAAATATTTTAGGAATTGGCGTTTGTTTACTTCAAAAAACCTACAAAATTATCCCCCTTGACCCTGCCAGTTATTATATCAACACAGTACCAATAACCTTAAATTGGGGCGTGATTTTACTCTTAAACTTAGCAACAGCTTCATTGGTAATTTTAGTGTTAGTAATTCCCACATTTGTCATTACCCGTATAGAACCCGTAAAAGCGATTATTTTTCGGAAGTAAATTTTTTAGACCACAGATTTTGCAGATTTAACTGATTTTTACGGATTTTTTATTTTCTGCCTTTGTTAAATTTTTCTCCAACAAATCGGACGATAGTTTGTTGGAGAAAACTCTAACAAAGGCGAAATCAGTTAAATCCGTCGAATCAGTGGTCAAAATCATCTCAACAAATAAAATGAAAATAAATATTCAAACGAAAGTAAATCAAAGTCTTCCAAATGTTTGGAAAGGGTTTGATTTGGAATTATTCAAAAAACTTTCTCCTCCTTTTCCACCCGTTATCATTAAAGAATTTGGTGGTTGTATGAAAGGTGATAAAGTCCATTTACAGCTCAATTTCCTATTATTTAAGCAAGATTGGGTTTCAGATATTATTGATCAACAGACCACGGATTCAGAAATATTTTTTATTGATGAAGGCACAAAACTGCCCTTTTTTTTATCCGCTTGGCATCATAAGCATAGATTGGTGAAAGATGTTTCGGGAACGATTATTATTGACGACATCACATTCAAAACTCCCACTTTATTGACTGATTATATTTTTTACCCCTTGATGTATTTGCAATTTCTTTATCGTAAACCAATTTATCGTAAGATTTTCATTTGAAGCTATCTTATTTTTCCATTTCTGGTTGAAATTATTGTATTTTTGAAGTTGGTATTTTGAAATTATCGAAAGCACAGCAATGCTACGCTGAGAGAAATTCGGAATAACGGATTCTAAAAGACTTCATTTCGGTCGAAAGTGAAAGATTAAATAGCTTCATCAATTTCGTTACCACAAACAAAAAATTAATCATGAAACTAAACATTACTTGGAAAATATTCATCGGGATGGCTCTGGGGATATTCGTTGGATATTTTATTCATAACTACTTTGACTTGGGACAATATATTTTACCAAAAAATGCCACTCTAACTCCTGAACAAGCAAAAGCTAACAATAGCATCAAAGACTGGAGTTCTTATCTGCAATTGCTTTCCAAGATTTTTCTTCGCATGATTCAGATGATCTTAGGACCTTTGGTATTCTCAATTCTTACGGTAGGCGTAGCCAAATTAGGTGATTTCAAGGTTGTTGGTAGAATTGGTATCAAAACGTTGGGATACTTTTATTTTGCTACAATTTTATCATTAGTTACAGGCTTAGTAGCAGTAAATATCTTGAAGCCTGGTAAAGTGATGTCACTTGATTTACCCGCAACAGGTACCGATACTGGCATAGAGGCTAAGAAAATGACTTTAGAAAATTTTATTACTCACGTTTTTCCAAAGAGTATTTTTGAAGCTCTTTCTTCCAACGAAGTTTTACAAATTGTGGTTTTTTCTTTGTTCTTTGGAATTGCCTTGGCCGCCATTGGTGATAAAGGGAAATCTATTACTAAAGCTCTTGATACCGTGTCGGAAGTAATGTTTAAAATAGTTAGCTATGTAATGAAATTTGCCCCTTATGCTGTCTTTGGTTCGGTAGCTGCAGTCATTACGCAAAAAGGATTAGGCATTTTGGGTGGATATTTGTATTTAATTATTTGCTTTTTTGCCACCTTGGCTTTCTTTATATTAATCATTTTGCCTGCAATTT
This sequence comes from Cytophagales bacterium, assembly GCA_031424875.1. Taxonomy (GTDB): domain Bacteria; phylum Bacteroidota; class Bacteroidia; order Cytophagales; family Spirosomataceae; genus Arcicella. The sequence goes on along the minus strand of JANPIG010000265.1, from coordinate 180 downwards.
GTACCTTTATGAAGGTACCTTATTGGAAACTTTTAGCATACGTCAAAGATGCTCTGTTCTTATCTTTTAGTACTGCTAGTTCAGAGGCTTCTATGCCCTTGCAGATTGAACAATTAAAGAAATTTGGCATTTCCGAACGGATTATTAGTTTCGTTTTGCCCTTAGGTTACTCTTTCAATT
>JANPIG010000264.1:0-3960 GCA_031424875.1 Cytophagales bacterium | reverse complement strand
TGTAGATGATTTAGCTAAGAGCAAAGTGCATGGAAGGCCAGTGGGAATATCAGTTTTAGCGGATGGCTCCATGTTAATTTCTGATGATTCGAGTAATACTATTTGGCGAGTAAAGCATAAGTAATTACAAATGTGGTATTAGTTAAAATATATTCAATTGTTTATACAATCAACTTTTTTAAACTTTTCGTTTTAAATGGTAATTGAATTGATTTTATAAGTGTATTTTAAAATTTTCGATATATAACATCGCTACATGAAGTAAATTTTATACTTATGAACTTCAAATCAAAAGATTTATAACGAAAGGAATAAGTTTAAACAGGTTCAAAGAATTAATCTTAAAACAAATAGGTAAACTAAGTAAAAAGTTTTCTCTAAAAATTTAATACAATGAAAATATACATTAAATATATGGTGAGCCAACGTTGCAAAATGGCTGTAAAAGAGGAGCTGCGAAAATTAGGTATTCGCTTCGCTAATATTGAACTGGGTGAAGTAGAAGTGTTTGATAATATTACTTATAAACAAAGAGAAGCACTTAAAGCTTCTTTGTACAATTGTGGTTTGGAATTGATGGACGATAAGCGTACTATTTTAATTGAAAAGGTGAAAAACCTTATCACAGAAATGATACATTATAACGATGAATTGCCCAAAATAAACTATTCAGATTTTATCAGCGAACGTATTCAGCACGATTATACTTATTTATCTAATATATTTTCACAGGTTAAGGGGATTACTATTCAGCAATTTATTATCAATCATAAGGTGGAGCGCATCAAGGAATTAATCTCTTATGGGGAAATGAATTTGACTGAAATTGCTTGGAAAATGAATTATAGTAGTGTGGCTCATTTATCAAATCAATTCAAAAAAATCACGGGTTTTTCACCTTCACATTTTAAACAATCGAAAGAGAAGAGACGTAATCCAATTGAAGAAATTGATGGTTCGGTTAATAGATTTGCCTATCAATAGTAATAAGTAATAATTTCTTAATTTGATCTGTAATAATTAACTCGTCTTAAAAGAGCGCTCAAATTAACACAATAACACTTCTTTATAATTAAGAAAGAAATAAAATCAAGACAAGAATATTAATGACTAACATTTTTAATAATTTTTTAATCATTTATCCAATCAATACATTAATAATTAAAAGCATTAAACCACAAAAGAGCCCCTCCCAGTAATTAGGAGAGGCTCTTTTTGCGTTTTTAAGAAACAGTCTATACTTAGAATTTAACATTCAATGTAGCATTGAAAATCGTTCCTAACTGACTAAACTGAGAACCATCATACGTTACATTTGAATAACGACCATTGAAAGTAATCAAGTTGTATTGGTTAAAATATTTATCACTCGGCACGTTGTTATCTGGATTATAACGAGTTTTAACACCTGTTTTCAAATTCACAAAATCCCACTTTGGCATTACATTCAACAAGTTATTGGCATTCAAGGTAAGCGTTGTTACCTTCGAGAATGGAATACTAATTGCTAAGTCTGTAACAATGGCTGGTGTAAATTCGGTATCTGTATCATCGTCCAAGCCATTTTGATGGAAGCGAGTTGGTCCAAACAACGTATTTGCCAAATTGAAAGTGATACCTTTTACCAAATAATTCAACCCTAAAATAGCTTTGTATTTTGGACGTGAAGTAAACAATAATCCGTTTTGAATAGGGTCAAAAACCGACTTGCCCGCATCTGCAATCAATTTAGGGTTATTGACTGAAGTATATTTGTTCTCGAAGGTATAGTTACCTGCCAAACTTATATTCAACCTTCCTTGTCCGAGTGTTAAATTTCTTTGAGAAATCACAAAATCAAGACCTGAAGTACTGGTATTCAAAGCATTAGCAAAGAAACTTACCGCCACGATGCCGTTACTGGTTAAGATTTTATCCAAAGCAGTATTTCCTGCCTTAGTACCCGCTATTTCAGAACCTAAAATGATACGGTCATTTACCTGGATATTGTAATAGTCCAGAGTAACGCTCAAATTTTTTGTAGGATTTAAACCAACACCTAAAGTAAAGTTAGTTGATTTTTCAGGCGTTAATTTAGGGACACCCAAAGCAAAAGCTTGAGGACTGACGTTATTTACAATACCTTTTGTTTGAATTCCTTGTCCTGGCACAAAACTTGCCTGAGCCAATTGCTGATAGATTTGGTGCAATAATGGAGCTCTAAAACCAGTTGAATACGAGCCACGAAGGGTGATTTGGTCATTAATTTTATAACGTGAACTCAACTTGTAAACTACGGTACTTCCAAAGTCGCTATATTGTTCCGCACGAACCGTTCCATTTACTAAGAATGCATCTGAAATATCATAAGACAAATCCACGTAACCTCCGAAGTTGAAACGAGTATTTGTTCCCGCATTGGTGGGTGATGTGCCTGGAAATGAATCAGCTCCTGAACCTACGAATGAAGCTGTATCACCTGCAAATACAGTAAATGATTCAGCACGGAATTCAGAACCAAACGCAATATTAAATTTATCATTAATTGCTTTTGAAACGTCAATATTTCCTACGTTATGCGAAAATTCATATCCTCCTGGTTTAAAATAAGTAGGTGAATTTTTACCCAAAGAACGATTGCGTGAGTTAGAAACGGTATAAAGTTGTTTGTTGCCACCCGTAGTGAAACTAAGGTCAGTCTTCCAACCATCATTCTCTTTACGAACACCTACTGTTGCATTATAATCATTCAAATCTCCAATGAAATTAGGCACATACCCAATGTATGGCTGACCCGCAGCAGTCAAAAGACCATCGTCAGTAGTTCTCCAATAAGGAGTACGATAATTGGCAAAACTGTTTACTCTTTTATAAACGTAAGCCGCATTGAAATACAATTCAGTATTATCACCTACCGGGAAACCTGCATTAATTAAAAATTTAGCTGCTGTATTTTCTGGTTGGCCATTTACATTTCCTGCATCTGGTTTTAAAGCCAAAAATTTCTTAACATCTGCTAAAGGAGCGCCAAATCCTAAATCACCATCCGCTTCTGCCTCGGCACTTACTTTACCTGGGCGATTTGCCAAAGCAGTACGGCTAAAATCAAGTGTATAATTTACAAAACCACCATTTCCGAAATTTGAACCATTATTTACTGCAAAACCAATATGTTCGCCATCTCCTTTACTGGTGATACCTGTCGTCAATTGTGCAGAACCATAATCAAACTTATCTTTCAAAATGATGTTCATAACACCTGCAATGGCATCTGAACCGTATTGAGCAGAAGCACCATCACGCAAAATTTCAACACGTTTGATAGCTTGCTGGGGAATAGCAGAAATATCTGCTCCTGATTCACCACGCCCTGGTGAAGTTTGGATATACAACAAGGCACTGGTATTTTTACGTTTTCCGTTAATCAAAACCAAGGTGCGACTTGGTCCCATACCTCTAATTTCGTAAGGGTCAAGCAATGAAGTAGCATCGTTTACAGGCGTATTTACCGTGTTGAAAGATGGCACAGTATATTGCAAAGCCTTATCAAACGTAGTCTGACCCGTAGTTCTCAAATCTGCCGCTGAAAGAATATCAATAGGCAAAGGTGTGTCAGTCATCGTTCTCTTTGAGTTGCGACTACCCGTTGAAACTACTACTTCTTCCAAAGCATTTGTAGAAACTACTAAAGAGATGTTCAATTCTCCAGAAGCAGGAATCTCAACCTCCTGTGTTACATAACCTACCGACGAAACACTCAGTTTTGTAGCAGTGTTAGGAACTTTGATGGTATAATTTCCATCTGAACCCGACACTGTTCCTACATTAGCATTTTTGACCTTAATGGTTACACCTGGAAGCGAAGACCCATCTTTAGAGTCCATAACTTTACCCGTTACTGTTTTGGTTTGGGCATTAATTTGCACGGAAAATCCGAGCATGGCAAAGACTGCCAAAAGAAGAATTTTTTTCATGTGATTT